>DXWR01000194.1 GCA_019416775.1 Oscillospiraceae bacterium
ATTGGCTGTACGCTGGATTCCGCCTTTGAGGATATGTGCCAGATTAAAAGGATGTGGCACAAGGAAAAAGGGGTGCAGGGATTCCACCTGGTGCAGAGTTTCGCCGCCGGGGAGGTAACGCCGGAATTGGCCCATCAGATTGGCCAGGAATTTGCGGACCGTCTGTTGGGCGGCAGATTTCAAGTGGTCATCAGCACCCACTTGAACACCGGGCATATCCACAACCATTTGGTTTGGAATTCCGTTTCCATCCAAACGGGGAAAAAGTACCGGAGCAATGAAAAAAGCTACGTCACCGGGGTCCGCCGGATCTCCGATGAATTGTGCCGGAAATACCAACTCTCGGTCATCGAAACCGAGAAATCGGAACGGGTGGCCCGCCCCTATGCCCAATGGCTGGCCGAGCAAGAGGGAAAGCCCACTTGGAAAACCGTCATCCAGCAGGATGTAGACGCCGCCATTGCTGCCTCTCTCACGTGGAAGCAGTTCCTGCGGGTGCTGGAGCAACAGGGGTACACCTTCCGCTTTGACCGCAAGTACATGACGTTGAAGCCGCCGGGCAAGGATCGTCCTGTCCGGTTTAAGACCCTGGGCAAAAACTACACGCCCGAAGCCATTCAGCGCCGTATCCTGTACCCCAGGCACTCCACACCGGCTGGGAAAAGAACACCGCCCGCCCATGGGCTGCTTCTCCTCCTTGGGGAAACGCAGCCCCGCAAGCTCACCGGCCTGCGGGCGCTCTATTATTCCTATTTATATCAGGTGGGGGTGCTTCGCAAGAAACCGCCCTACCCCAGCTATGCCGTGCGGGAGGATATCCGCAAGCTGGACCAGCGGATCGAACAGGCTGATTTCATCTTTCAGCATCATGTGGAGGACCGTGGCCAGCTGGCCAGCCTCCGGCAGCAAGCGGAGGATGAAATCGCCGTGCTGTTAAAGCAGCGCCAGAAACTCTACCGCTACGAGCCGGACTCCTCGCAGATCAGCGCCCTCGCAGAGAAACTCCGGCAGCTTCGCCGCACCGCCAAGCTGTGCCGGAACATTGAAACCCACTCTGTGGAGATGGAGCGGCGCCTGCTGGCGGCCCAGGAGGAAGATCGCCAGCGTCAGGAACGGGAAGAAAAACAGCAAGAACGTAAAACTAAAGACGAACCCAGGAGGTGATCAATTGAACAGAATCCCCAGCAGAGAACAGGTGGAACGCCTCCGGCAGCGATATCCCACCGGAACCCGTATCAAGCTGCATTCCATGGATGATGCCCAGGCCCCGCCGCCTGGTACCATGGGTACGGTTGTCTATGTAGATGATATGGGACAACTCGGAGTCGAATGGGATAACGGTTCCGCCCTGTCTCTTATCCCCGGTGAAGATTCCTTTTCCAAGGTCTCCGCACCGGAAAAGGAAAAACAGAAACGCTCCCGTGATTTGGAGCGGTGAAAGAGAGGTGATTTGACTGAACTACGGAAGCGACCCCGCCGACCAAATCGTCCGATTTACCCTGGAAGGGACGGAGGTAGCCCTCAAGCTGTCGGGGTTGGCGGCAAAGAACTTTGCGCTGTTCGTCTATGCGGTATTAAAGGATCAGAAGAAAACCCGTGGAAAAACACGGCTGGTGCGGATGCTGCGGGAGCAGCGCCCCTTCAAATTCTTTAAGGTGCCGGTGAGCTATATGAAGGATTTTGCCAGGGAAGCCAAGGAACACGGGCTGCTGTACGTCCCCATTCGGAACCGGCAGAAGTCTGAGCGCATCGAGGTGGTGGTGTTTGCAGATGACGCCTCCAAGATCCAGCGCATCTATGACAACCTCGGCCTGGATTATGTGGCGGCCCAGGCTGGTGACGCCACTGTGGAGAAAGCACCTGTGCAGGAGAAACAGCCTCCCGCTGCCGCTGCTCCCAGCAGGATGGAAACCGTCCAGACGGAGCATGGTGCGGTGGAATTTGAGGTGGGCGGCTTCGAGGATGAGATTGAACTCTCCTCCGTACCGGACCAGGAGGAAGGGGCAAATTTTACTTCTGGCCGGGAGAAGGACCCTGTACAGGGGGATGCGGCAAGGAGTCCGTCAGAGAATTCCTCGCCCGACAGAAGTTCTTCGCCCGGTCCAACCGGCAGTGAGCCGGCACCTGAGCAAAAGCCCTCCGTGAGAAAACAGCTGCAGGAGATCCGGCAGGAGCAGGCCCAGAAGAAGGAGGAACGGACCAGGCAGCCCCAGCGTGAGCACGCTGCGCCCAGCCGCAGCAGGAAAAAGAAAAAGCAGAAAGGAAGGTAATGCAGTATCGATTTAAGTACATTGATTGGCAAGCAGCAGGAGCAGCAGCCCCAGCAGGAGACGCCCCGCCTTTCCAAAGAGGAATACGCCGCCATGCGAAAGGCGGAACGGGAAGAACTTCAGGCCCGGGTGGATGCCCAGGCCCAGGAGGTATTCCGGGATGACGCCTCCATGAAAGGGTTTCTCAATTTCATGGCACAGTGCACCCCGCAGAGCACCCGGAACCTTCTCATCCTCTATGAACAGGATCCCACCATCACCCACCCCCGCACTTTCGACAAATGGAAAGAGGCCGGGCGTTCCCTGCGAAGCGGTGTGACGGGGTATGCGTTCTACGCCGACCAGGAGTATGAACGGGAAGATGGCACCAAGGGCAACGGCTTCACCATCACCAAAGCCTTTGACATCTCTCAGACCAGGGGCCAGCAGCCCCTGCCCTCCCAGCAGCGGCAGCCGGAGGAGATCATCGCCGCCCTGGTGGAGCAGAGCCCTGTTCCACTGGCCATTTCCGATCAGCTGCCCCAAGGAGTGCAGGCGCAGTATGTCCCCAAGCAGCGCACCATCTATGTGAGAAACGGGATGGATGAAACCGCTACGATTTGCGCCATTGCCCGTGAGCAGGCCCATGCCGGTTTTGACACCGTAGGCAGCGGCTACTACCGGCAGGCGTATGCGCCCCAGGCCTATTGTGCGGCCTATGTGGTGGCGCAGAAACTGGGACTGGACACCTCCGCTTTCCACTTTGATAAAGTGTGCCAGACCTGCGCCGGGATGGAAATCCAGGAGAAGAAGGGATTCATCAGCGATGTCAAGCGGGCGGCCTATGCCATCAACCGGGATATGCAGCGGAGTTTTCGAGAGATGGAGCAGACCATCCAGCCGGATGAATTCTCCGTAGAGTCTCCCAAACCCATCAAAGCGCCCAAGGCCAAAGAGGACAAGGAAAAGGAAGCGGCCAGATAACGGATCCCGCCGAGAGTTTTCCGTTTGTTTTCTTCTGTGCGGTAGCTTTCTACAAGGCGTTGTGATATGGTGATGATGAAAAACAAAAGAAAGGCAGGGGTACCTATG
>DXWR01000195.1 GCA_019416775.1 Oscillospiraceae bacterium
GTCCATCCTGCAGCGCCCGATAGTAGCACAGCCAGGACAAGCCGGTGGTGATGCCGGACAGAAACAGGAAGATTCCGCTTTTCCGGTCAATCTTTTTCAGATACTTTTGCTCTTTTTTCACAAAAACCATACACCAGGCCAGAATCAAAACCACCACGGTGCGGATGGCGGTGCCCAGATTGGATTCCACTTGTTCCACGCCGATCTTCCCAAAGATGGAGGTCAAACTGGCAAACACCGCAGAGAGGAAGGCAAACAGCAGCCATCCCATGCCCTTTGGCTTGGCCGCTTCCCCCTCTTTTTTGGTGATCATCAAAAGAGTGCCCACACCGATCCCCAACACCCCGAAGATTTGGGGCAGGGAAAGGGGCTCCCCCAAAAAGAGAAAGGCCAGCAAAATGGTGAGCACGGTGCTGGATTTGTCAATGGGGGTTACTTTGTTCACATCCCCCAACTGCAGCGCCCGAAAATAACACAGCCAGGAGGCGCCTGTGGACAGGCCGGACAAAATCAAAAACAGCAGTGTTCTACCGGAAATCTGCCCAATGGTGTTTTGGGAGCCCGCAACAAACACCATCAGCCAAGAGAACACCAGCACCACTACCGTGCGGATGGCGGTGGCCAAGGTGGAAGGGATCTGTTGGATGCCGATTTTGGCCAACACCGCGGTGATCCCGGCAAAGAACGCAGATCCAAAGGCAAACAGAAGCCAGAGCATGGTTTTCCTCCCTCCCTAGTTCAGGGCCGAAACCGATATCCCACGCCCCAAACGGTTTGGATATACCGGGGCTGAGAGGGGTTCTTTTCGATTTTTTCCCGCAGGCGGTTGATATGCACCGCCACCGTGGCGTTGTCGCCCATAGCGTCGTGCCCCCAGATGCGTTCGTACAGCGTTTCTTTGCTGAACACAATGTCCGCATTGGACATCAAAAACAGCAGCAGCTCATATTCCTTGTTTTTCAATTTCACTTCCGTCCCGTCCACAAAAACCCGGTGGGCGTCCGTTTGCAGCAGGATATTCCCCATTTGAATCTGGGGCCGGTTCACCGTTCCAACATCCTTCAGCCGGTCATACTGGGCCAGATTGGCCTTGATCCGCGCCACCAGCACATTGGGGGAAAAGGGCTTGGTGATGTAGTCGTCCGCTCCCAGGCCAAGGCCCTTAATCTTATCGATGTCCTCCTGCCTGGCCGTCACCATCAAAACGGGAATATCCAAGGATTGACGCAGCACACGGCACACGGTAAACCCGTCCATTCCCGGCAGCATCAGGTCCAGCAGAATCAAATCATAACCGCCGGTTCGCCCCCGGGCAATTCCGTCGCTGCCGTTGTCTACTATGTCCACTTCAAAGCCGCTGAGGACCAAATAGTCCCGCTCAATGGCGGCGATGACTTCGTCGTCTTCGATAATCAGAATTCGTTTCATTCCTGTTGCCCTCTTTCTGCCAAGGGGATTTGAATGGCCATCCGCAGCCCCCCTTGGGGTAAATTTTCGGCATGGATGGCGCCGGCCATCCGCTCCACCGCCTTCCAGACAATGGCAAGGCCCAGGCCGCTGCCCTGTTTGGGGTTTTTGCGGGAGGGATCGTTGCGGTAAAACACGTCAAACAGCTTGGGCAGGGCTTTTGGCGGGACGCCGGGTCCATCGTCGTCCACATACAAAAAAAGCTGCTGATGGGATACTTTGCCGGAAATGGTGGCGCAGCCCTGCTCTTTGTTTTTATATTTGGCGCTGTTGTCCAGAAGATTGATCAGCACACTGCGAAAGTAGGTGGGGTCCGCCAAAACCACGGCTTGCTGCGGCAGCGGTCCAAACTGAATGGCAAGGCCCCGGCGCCGGTATTCTTCCTGGGAAACCTGGACAAATTCCGTTATCTCTTCCACCGCGTCCAGATATTCGGGATGGTAGGGATATTCCCCCAGATCCATCTTGGAAAACAAAAACAATTTCCGCACCATCTGATCCATTTCCATTGTCTTTTTTTGGATGGTGGACAGATACGCCCTCTGCCTTTGGGGGGTATCGGCCACCCCGTCCAAAAGCCCCTCCACATAGGCCCGGATGGCGGTCAGGGGGGAGCGGATGTCGTGGGAGATGCCGGCCAGCAGTTCCTTGCGGTTTTCCTCCTCTTTTTGCAGCCGGGCGACAGAATCCCGCAGCCGCTGGGCCATATCGTTAAAATCTTCGCACACCGGCCGAAATTCATCGGCGTCTGAATAGACAATGCGATGGGTGAGGTTGCCGTCCCGGATTTGATGCACGCCCTCCGCCAGGATTTTCAGCGGCTGGGCAATCCTATCAAACACAAACCGGGTCAAAAAGCGGTTGGTGAAAAACACCGCGAAAAGCAAAATCACCACCAGAAACAAGCCCACCACCACCGCCCAGATTTTTAGATTGTCATGGGACAGAGAAACAACGGGGTTGTACAGATGGAGCTGATATTCCTCCCCGTCCAGCAAAAGCTTTGCACCGAATAAGGCTGCCTTGCCATCGGACACCGTCCCACTGCCGTCCAGGGCCGCCAAGGACTGCTCCAGCTTTTGCTGCTGAGAGGAAGGAAGGTCCCCCGCCCCCGCCTGCAACACCAACTCTTGACTGTCTTTGAGCTGCAAGGTCATTTGATGTTCCGCCAGCAGCCCAGACAACTCCTCTTCCAGGCGAGTCCTTTGGTCCGGCTGCGTTTCCGCCAGCCAATGGGAGGCAAGCTGCACCGCCTCTTCCCGCTTTTCGGACAATTCCCCCGGGGACCCCAGTTCGTATTCCGAATTGGGAAAGGCCAAGGTGAGAAAAACCAGTAGAGATCCCGCCAATAAAAGAAGGGCAAGCAGCGCCGGTATCATGATCATCAGAATGTTGGAAATGAACAGCCTCTTTTGGATGGTCATACGATCCCTCCTCCCTTTCACCATACACCTCAATTATAAATTAAAGTTAAACTGGATTGCAACTGTTCCAAAGGGGATCGGGATCTGCTGCTGGGAAAATGTTCCGGACGGATGATCTTTGCGAAAGCGGACGCAGAAAGAGGTGTAGCCATTGAATTACCAAAATTCACCATTCTTTCCAACAATCTCATATTGTCTTTCGAGAAAAAAACAAGTATAATCAGCCCATCAAATCGTTTGGAAAGGATAGAAATGACTCATGGCAAAGATAAGAGCCTTGCTGGCAATTTGGATCCTCACTTGCGGACTCTTATTGGGAGGGACGGCGGTTTCCGCCCAGGAAACCATTCAAGCACAACTGTCAGCCGGCGCTCCCGCCGTCCGAAACGGGGAAAAGGTGGAGTTGGTGCTTTCCCTTTCGGACTTAGAGAGCCTGACTGCGGGACTTTATTCCATCCAGGGGACGCTGGACTACCACCCGGCCCTGTTCCAAGACCTATCTCCAGAGGATTTTACCCCTCTCAACGGCTGGGAAAACCCTGAGTACAATCCGGAAAACCGGCAGTTTGTCTTGATCCGCCGAAGCGGTGACGCGGCAGGAGGCCCTGTGCTGAAAATCACCCTCACCGCCAAGGAGGAGCTGACCCCGGGCCAGACCCAGGTGAGCATCCGGGAGCTTTCGGCCTCCGAAGGAAAGGAGGATCTGTTCCCCCTGGATGCGCAGGCAGCGCTGAGCGCAGTGGTCCAGGTAGATTCCTGGGAACCAGCAGCGGATTCCCCCCAGCTTCCAACCATCCCCGCCGGGGAGGGACAGCCCCACGCTGATCCGGAAGGGGTGCTCCCAGAACAACAGCCGGAACAAGAAACCGCTTCTTCCGAGCAGGACAAAGAATCTTCCGTCCACCAGCATCCAACGGAACAACCCCGGGAGGACGGACTGTCCGGCACCGCAGTATTTCTGCTCTGCGCCGGGGGTGCGGCGGCCATTGCCGCGGTGGGGCTGGTGCTGCTGAAAAAGAAAAAAGGAAGCGGCAGAGGGAAAAAGCTGCTCTCAGCCCTGATTGTCCTGACCGCAGCGGCCACCCTGACAGCGGGCGGCGTCTATGCCTTTGGGGGCAAAGGGGACCTGAACGGCGACGGGAAGGTAGACTATGCCGACGTACATCTTTTGCAAAAACATCTCATTGGATGGACGGTTCTGCCCCATGAAAAGCAAAACGGCGCAGACCTAAACTACAACGGCAGGCTCACCGTCACCGATTTGGCCTTGCTGATTCAAGCCGTGGAGCAGAAGCTGGACTATCAGGTCAGCCTCATCCCTGCCCTGGACCAGGTGTACTATGAAAAGCAGCAGGAAATCCAGCTGAAATTTTCCGCCTGGGTGTCCCATGGGGAGAAGCTGCAAAGGGTTACCATCAACCAAACCCAGTATCCAGTGGAACCAATGGAGGAAGGCGCATATCTGGTCCGGCTGCAAGCGGCGGACACCCCGGGCGTACAAACCCTCCGCTTTACCCAAGCCACCCTATCCGGGGGGCAGCAAGTGGCGCTGGACGTCACCGAAACCATCGGGGTGTTGAAATCCGCCCCTGAGATCACAGACTTTTTGGCGGAGGAGGAAACAGACACCGCCCGGATGAAGGTTTCCTTCACCTTGGCAGATGAGGACGCCGCCCTCACCGCAGCCAAGCTGGAACTGCGAAAAGAGGAGGATGGAGCCCTTCTTTCGGTGAGCTCCCAAGAAGTGTCCGCCGGCTTCCAGGAATTGTGGCTGGATTTGGAGGAAAACATCCCCTATACCCTTTCCATCACAGCCCAATACCGCCGGGACTCTGACCAGCTCCCAACGGCGGAAGACCACCGGGGAAGTTGGTCGGTGATGAAGCAGCTGCAGCTCAACCTGGACTACCGGTTCACCTTTGGAGGATTGCAGACCCAAACCCAGGACGGCCGCCCAACCGCCGTCTTTGCCAAAGGTCAGCCCATTGCCCTTTGGTTTGAAAGCGGCAACGCCACCCAATTTCAACCGGAACGGGTCATCGTGAATGGTAACAGTTACCCGGTGCAGCCCTCCGGGGCGGGGTATCTGGCCCTGCTGGAAGGACAAACCCAGGCGGGAGTCCAGCAGCTCACGGTGGAACAGGTGATTTTGGAAAACGGAAAAGCCTTTTCCTTGGACGGGGAAAACCAGGTTTCCATAACGGTGCAAAAGGAACTTCCCACCGCAGCCCTGCTTTCGATGACGGAAGACCCTGCCGGAGAACAGATCCAACTGTCCATCCAGCTTTCCGACCCGGACGACGCCCTGTCCAACCACCGGATCCGGATCACCAACGCCCAGCAGCAGGTGGTGGGAGAACGGGACCTTTCCCCTCAGGATTGGCAGGAGGGCTTGTTCCAGGGACAGGTGACCCTCACCGATACCGGGCTGACCACTTCCTATTTGGTGGAATTTCTGGCAGACCGGGATTTGTCCCCGGACCAGTCCCAGCCGGAAGGGCAGCAGGTATTGGCAGGGCAGGAGATTGCCGCCCAGCCCAGAGTGCTGCTCCAATCCGGCAGCGCCGGAGCGGAGGTTGTGGAAAAAGGAGGTCAGGTGGAGCTGACCTACACCCTCTCCCACAACCTGCAGGCAGAGCTGGCCGGGATGGTGGTCAACCATCTCCAGCTCACCCCCCGGCAGCAACCGGACGGAAGCTGGAAGGTGACGGTGCCGGCTCCCAGCCAAGCGGGGCCTCAGTCCTTTGCCCTTTCCCAGTTGGTGTTTGCCGACGGCACCCTTCTGGAAACCCACCATGAGCTTTGGGTGGAGGTGAAAAAGTCCGCCCCGGTGGTGCAGGAATACCAGACCATCGACCGATTGGAAACCCAAGAGGTGCAGTTCCAATTCCGGCTGGAAGATGGGGACAACGCCTTCCTGTCCGGCAAGGTTCAGCTGCTGTTGGACGGGGCTGTGGCGGAGGAGCAGTCCATCGTCCAGCCCGGCGAGCAGTCCTTCACCTTTGCGGTGCAGGAGCAAACCCACTACACCTTTCAGGTGCTGTCCACCTGGACGCAAACCCAGGACGGCAGCCAGCAGCAAGAGGAAATCCTGCTGGAAAAAGCGGTGTATCTGATCCGGGACTACGGCTTGCAGCTTTCCCAGCTTCAAACCTTCTCCCCCCAGGGCAGCGAAACCCCCTACTTTGAGCCAAACAGCCCCATTACTCTCCGCTTTACCGCCGAAACCCGCACCAGCTTACAGGCACAGCAGGTGCAGATCAACGGCCGGGTCTTTTCCCTCACTCCTTTGGGGGCCAACCGGTATGAACTCACCGCCAAGCTGGGTGCCTCCCCGGGAGTGCAGACCTTCAAGCTGGAAAAACTG
Organism: Oscillospiraceae bacterium; assembly: GCA_019416775.1. Lineage (GTDB taxonomy): Bacteria > Bacillota > Clostridia > Oscillospirales > Ruminococcaceae > Egerieicola. Next base: position 6,259 of record DXWR01000195.1, read on the forward strand.
ATGTTGGAAAACGGCAAAGAGCTTGCCGTAACCGACGTTTCCATCCAGGCGGAAATCCTGAAAGCGGTTCCTGCCGTGGAACAATTTTCCTGGGAAAAAACTCCCCAAGACCAACTGAAGATCGAGTTTGTGCTCCAAGACCCGGACGGCGCCCTGGAAAGCGGCAGGGTAGAGATTTCCCAAAAGGACGGTACGGTTTTCACCCAGCAGCCCCTGACTTCAGGGAAAAACCAAGGGTTGGCCCAGCTTGCCGCCGGGGAGGAGTACCTGGTGCAGATCATCGGGGACTATGACCGGGACAGCAACGCTCTGGATTCCGGCTCCAACCGGTATGAGCAGCAGCTGCTGTACGCCACCGGCCTCACCGTCACCCGGGACGGCATCCAGTTTAAAGACGTCACCCGCACCAGATTGTTTTACAGCGACTCCGCCGGCAGCCGGGAGATCCCGGTTTTGGACATCACCCAAGGGCTGCCCCAAGAGACAGCGCCATACTACGCCGTGCTGGAGATGGAAGGACTGCCGGACTTTTACGGGCAAATCCGGGAATTTCGCCAAGACCCTGCCACCGGAAAGGTTTACGGGGTGTTGCAGCAGGATGAAGTTCTGTTTTACGACGGGGAAGGAAACCGGCAGGAGGAATATGTTTTTGCCCTTCCCTACCGGGATGAACAGGGGGAACATCCTTTGGTGGAAAGCGCCCAGCAGCTCTTTTCCCAGATGAGCGCAGCCCCCAATGGAGACTACGTCCTCACCCAGGATCTGGACGCTTCCGGCCTTTCCCCGGACGCCGCCGCTGTGGCGGGAACCTTTACCGGAACCCTCAACGGAAACGGCTACCGCATCCTCAACCTCCCCACCTCCCTGTTCCAGACGGTGAGCGGGGCCACCATTCAAAACCTGGTGATTGAAAACGCCCAAATCACCACCTCCCGCAGCGGTATCCTGGCCAACGTGATCCAAAACGGGGCGGTGGTCCGGGAGGTGTTTTTGGTAGACTGCGTCCTCCAAAACAATGTGGACGAACTGGGGGCCTTTGCCGGAAACCTGAAAAATGCCACCATTGAGAGAAGCGCCTCGGTGAATGTTTCGGTGAAGGGGCTGGTGGCAGTGGGCGGTATCGTAGGCAAAACCAACGCCGGGGCGGTGATCGACAACTGCTACGTCACCGGCAAGATTCAGGGCAGCTACGACCATCCCTCCCTGGGAGCCCGAGTGGGCGGCATTGCCGGCTGGCACGGAGGCGGGGTGATCCAAAACAGCTTCACTCAGGTGCAGGTCATCGCCCCTGCCCAGAAAGGGAACGGCGGCCTCATCGGCGGGCCCAACACCGGCAGCCCCGTGCTGGAAAACTGCCTGAGCATGAGTTCTGGGGCCGGTTACCGGATTGCCGGGTTTGACGTATTGGCAAACGCCAAAAACGTCTATGAATACGCCGGTTCTTCCAGCCTGTCCAACATCACCCAAGCAAACCGGGAACAAATCCGGGAAACCGACGCTGTGTTTGACAAGGATTTCTACACCCAGTCCCTGGGCTGGGAGGAAGGCATCTGGGAGTTGGATCTTCTGGCTTACGGCAAGCGGCCCAACCTCCACGCCGCCCCGGAAACCGACAACAACTACGGCATTCCGGCCTATGCTTCGGTGCTGAGCCAGAAGGAATACCGGCCCCAGCGGGAACAGGCCTACGCCAACCTGGCCAAGCTGCTTCCCTTCTCCGATGTCCGCACCTGGGTGGAATCCGCCAACCGGCTGCCGGAAGACCATCCCTTGGCGGTGCAGGCGGTGGAGTTTGTGCTGCCCCTGGATCAAAACGGGAATCTGGTCAACGGCGTCCACCAAAACAATTTGGAGAACATCCAGGCGATCCGGGTGGTGTTTGCCCAAGAAAAGCCGCAGGAATATCCCGTTTCCCTGAAAAAAACCATGGGAGAGGTGGTGGCCGTGTACCAGATCCAAGGATTGGATCTGAACTATCAGCCCCGTTTTTATGTGGGAAATCTATCGGACACCCTGCTGGATCAGGCGGCAGATCCGATTTTGGCCTGGAACTACACTGCGGATCTGGCCACCTTGACCGGCGAGGAGGAAAGCCGGCTGTACAAAGACTACTACCAGCAAACGGTCCAGCCCAAACTCCGGGGGGTGGTAGAAAACCTGCTGCTGTCCCAGCAGGAATACCCCACCTACTGCCCAAGCCCGGCAGTGCAGCAGCTGGTGCAGCAGCGGATCGCCCAGGATGAAATTTGGAAAAAGCTGCTTTACGGCTACAACTACTACGACAAATGGTACCGGATGGACTACCGGGGGGTGAGCCTGAGCGATCTGCTCTACTTCCACGGAAGCTGGATTCACCCGGATCTCACCGCCCAGGGATTGTCGGAGCAGCTGCTGGGGGCCACGGAACAGCAGCGGGAAACCCATCAAACGGTGACCTTTTACAATCAAGTGCTGAAGCGCTACACCGAAGAAGCCTTAACCGATTTCCTGGGCGGCCTGTCCTACCGCTTGGCGGGGTACGACACCCCCAGCGACTGGTTCGCTCAAAACTTTGAAGGCATCTTAAAGGAGCAGGCGCCCCAAGGCGGAGCCGACGGCATCCGCTACCGGATCTGGGACATCCTGTCCGGGCTGGAGGACAGCAAAAAAAGCATTCTGCTTCCCATCCTCACCGCACCCCAGGAAGATATGTACCTGATTTCCATGCCCTCCCAGTTGATGATCGGCAGCTTAAACCGCTACCCCACCTATCTGGTGAAGGACGGACTGGAACGGCAGCGGATGGAAGAGATCATTGAAGTATATGCCCAAAAAATGGGAGTCTTTTATGGCGTCTCCTCCACCTGGATGGAGAATTCTGTTGAGGTGCTCAACAGCTTTGTGAACATCCAGTATGACACCCGACTGAACTTCCCTCAAAGCGAGGCCGCCGACGCAGGGGATCAGGACAAGGACAAAACCAGAGATCCGGTGATGAAGTGGGTCTACGAGGCCAACAACACCATCAGCGCCAAAAACAGCAGCGCCGCCTTTGCCAACGGCAGCGTGGTCTATTGGGTATTAGAAGCAGCCTTGGGAACCAGCGACTATATCTTCTTCACCTTCAGCCATGAAACAGCCCACAACCAGGACGGGAGGTATTTCTACGGCGGCGCAGGAAGGCGGAATGGCACCGGCGCCGAAGCCCATGCCGACGGAAACATTGCCCAGGAAATGCGGGACGGCTGCATGGTGTTCAACATCTCTAAAATCAACGACATGGGCTTGGAGATGACGGGGAATTTCAGCTATGAGCGGATCGATTCCCCGGAAAAGATCCACAGCTACTACAGCCAAATGTTTGAAACGGGATATGTGCTGGACTATCTGGCGGCAAAGGCCTTTTTGCAACTGACCCCCCAGCAGCAGGCCGCCATCGCGGTGCAGGCCACCCACACCCCCGAGGGCAACGCCTCCTTCACCACCCTGTACCATGATGTGACGGTGGAGGGAATCCAACAGATGGATCTCCGGGATCCGGAGGATCTTTGGGAAAACCGGATCTCCATCCGAAACCTGAAAAAAGGCTCCTCCGAAAAGATCAACACCGCCACCGACGGAAGCTACGGCTTTGAGTCCTTCTACAACATGAACTGGTATCAGTCCCACAATGACAACGGCTCCCCGGACACCCACGCCTTCAAGAGGCTGGGCATGGAGATGCTGGGAGTGGGCGGCTATGAAAGAGGCTACCAAATCTATATGTCTGCCCGCAGTCAAACCGACCTGGACGCCCTGCGCCAGATCACCGGCAAGGAGGACATCACCTGGAAGGACTACAAGCTGGGCCGGTTCCAAGCGGTGGAGGAGAAGTTGGATCAAATTCCCTATTTTGACGCCGAAACAGTGATCCGCCAGTTCCGGGAAGCCATGGAACAGGACGTCCAAAACGGCACCCGCAGCGAAACCATCCAGGTCAAGCGGATGCTGTACGGCTTGGTCAAGCGGGTCACCGGGGATTTCAGCCAGGGCGGCATCTATGAAAGCCCCCAGGTGATCTCCGTCACCTCCGCCCAGCAGCTGATGACTTTGGCGGCGGAAAACCCCTATGGGTACTACCGGTT
>DXWR01000196.1 GCA_019416775.1 Oscillospiraceae bacterium
ATATAATCCCCATCCACATCGTCCATCAATTCCTTGGAGTCCGCTTCCACAATGCGGTAGCACTTCAAAGACGCAGCGAACTGATCGGCTAAGGTATACAGCTCGGTGGACTTATCCCCGGGGCCGGAGATGATCAGAGGAGTCCGGGCTTCGTCGATGAGGATGGAGTCCACTTCGTCCACGATGGCGAAATGAAAGCCCCGCATGACCTTATCTTTTTTGTAGATCACCATGTTGTCCCGCAGATAGTCAAAACCGAACTCGTTGTTGGTGCCGTAGGTGATGTCTGCGTTGTAGGCGTCCACCTTTTCTTTGTGGTTCATGCCGTGGATAATCAAGCCCACGGTAAGGCCCAGCCAACGGTACACTTTTCCCATCCACTCTGAGTCACGTTTTGCCAGATAGTCGTTGACGGTGACGATGTGGACCCCTTTGCCGGTCAAGCCGTTGAGGTAAGCAGGCAGGGTAGCTACCAAAGTTTTACCTTCACCGGTACGCATCTCGGCAATTCGGCCTTGGTGCAACACAATGCCGCCGATAACCTGCACCGGGAAGTGCTTCATTCCCAGCACACGCCAAGCCGCTTCCCGGCAGACCGCAAAGGCATCGGGGAGGATGTCGTCGGTGGTTTCTCCATTGGCCAGCCGTTCCTTCAAAATAGGAGTCTGAGCCTGGAGTTCACTATCTTCCATGGCAGCGTATTTGTCTTCCAGCGCCAGCACCTTATCCGCAATGGGACGGATGGATTTCAGCGCCCGTTTGGAATAGCTGCCGAACAATGCTTCGTATAAGCCCATAAATAAGTCGTTTCCTTTCCGGGTGTTTTTTCCTGTATTCCATCTTAGTATAACTCTTTTATCAGGATAACGCAAGATGTTTTGCATTCCTCCCAAAATGTTCACAAATTTCTTTGCAAAAATCAGATGGATTGAAAACAGAAAATTTACAGATGTGCTTTTTCATTTTGGTCAAAGGACGTATTTTCCTACATCAAACGGACGGATTCTTGCGCCCTAAGAAAGATCCATGTATAATAAAATCAATCAAACATCAGGAGGCAGCGCATATGACCGTCAAAGAAAACGTATTGTCCTGTTTGGAACAGCATCGAGGGGAAACCGTCAGCGGGCAGCAGTTGGCAGATGCGGCCCAGGTTTCCCGTTCGGCGGTGTGGAAAGCCATTCACCAGTTGGAGCAGGAAGGTCATCAAATCACCGTCCTTCCCCACAAAGGCTACCGGCTGGAAGCTGACAGCGACCGGCTCAGCCAGCAAGCCATCCGCCAGGCATTGGACAGCCTTTACCGGGACATCCCTTTGTTTTTGTTTGACACCATCGATTCCACCAACCAGGAAGCCAAACGCCGCCTGCTGGAACAGGCCCAACACCGCACCGTCATCCTCAGCGAAGCCCAAACCCAAGGCCGGGGGCGATTGGGACGGTCTTTCTACTCCCCTGCCTCCACCGGCCTTTACTTCAGCGCTATTTTAAAGTTAAACCTGCCTTTGGAACAGGTAGGCTGCCTGACAGTGGCTGCCGCCAATGCGGTCTGCCGGGGATTGGAGGAGCTGGGAGTGGAACATCCCGGCATTAAATGGGTCAACGACATTTACGTAAACGGAAAAAAGGTTTGCGGCATCCTCACCGAAGGCAGCAGCCATTGGGAAACCGGAGTGCTGGAATCCGCGGTGGTGGGGATCGGCATCAATATCTCCACAGTGGAATTTCCGGGGGAATTAAACCAAAAAGCGGGAAGCGTGTTTTTGGCTCCGGGACTGCGCAACAAACTGGCGGGGCGGGTGCTGAGCCATCTGTTCACTCTGACCCAGCCGGTGGAACCTGCTTCTTTAATGGAAGAATACAAACGCCGGTGCATTGTGTTGGGCAAAATGGTGCGGTTCCAGTTACAGGGACAGGAACACCTGGCCAAAGCGGTGGACATCAACGAAACCGGCAATCTGGTGGTAGAGGAAAATGGGATCCGGCAGGTGTTATCTTCCGGGGAAATCAGTGTCCGATTGCAGCCGGAAGGCAGTGAAATTTAAGGGGGAAATGGTTTTGCAGGAACTTCGTCTGCCGTACTTTTCCATCGACGGGTATTTCGGAGGCAGCCAATCCTGGATGCTGGATCCTCAGATGCGGCTGGGTGGCTGTGCTGCCTTGACAGCTTGCGACCTGTGCATCCAGCTCAGCTTGTTTCACGGTGATACCATGCTATTCCCCTTTTCCGGGCAATCCCTGGACAAATCGCTTTACCGGAAATTTTCTGCTGTGATGAAGCCCTACCTCCATCCCAGAATCACAGGGGTGGACACCTTAAAACTATTTCTGGACGGTTTTGGCCGGTACCTTCAAACCATTCCCAATCAACCGCTCCGCCTGTCCCCTTTTTATGGGGACAAACCCGCCCAAGAGGCGAAAGAAGCCGTCCTGGAGCGGTTAAAAGATGGATTCCCCCTGCCCTGCTTGGTGCTCAATCACAAGGACAAAGGGTTTTCGGATTTTGTCTGGCACTGGTTTTTGCTGGTGGGGTGCCGGGAGGAGCAGGGACGATTCCAAGTGTTAGCCGCCACCTATGGAGAAGGTGTGTGGCTGGATTTTTTGCGGCTGTGGGACACCGGTTTTCAGCGCAAAGGCGGACTGATTTTGGTGGACAGTCTCTTAGAAAAAAGCAAAACCTTTCATTTTTGAGAAAAAGCACGCATCTCTTCCTCTGCTTTGTGCAAAAAGCTGAAAAATTTTCGAAAATTCCGTCTTTTTTCCCCTATACTTTCCAAAAGGATTTGGCTATAATATGATTATATCCATTGCGGAAAATCCATGGAAAAATAGGAAAGCAGAGGTGTTGATTTTATGCTGGAAATGGCAGACTTAAAGGAAACCATGACCAAAGAGGCTTATCGGGAGCTGGCCAAAATTCAAAAGGAACAGCTGGTGGCCTTGCAGCAAACAATCAAGCAATACAAAATCCCTGTGGTGATTTTATTTGAAGGCTGGGGCACTGCCGGAAAAGGCAGCTTGATCTCCAAGCTCATTTTAAACCTGGACCCCAGAGGATTTAAGGTCTATTCCACCGCCGACCCCACCGAAACGGAAAAGCGGTATCCCCGGTTTTGGAGATATTGGCAGCGGATCCCGGCTTGGGGCAACATGGCCATCTTCGACCGAAGCTGGTACCAGGAAATCGGGATGTACCGGGTGCAGCAAAACATCAGCGACAAAGAGTGGAAAAAGCGGATCCAATACATCCGTCAGATGGAGCAAACCCTGACCGACAACGGGTATGTGGTTTTGAAATTCTTCCTCCATATTTC
>DXWR01000197.1 GCA_019416775.1 Oscillospiraceae bacterium
GCTTGGAAGAGCTGGAACAGACCGCTCGGGACTTGGAAGCCAACATCGCCTGTTACGGCCACACCCACGTCCGCCTGGAGGAATACCGCCAAGGGCTCTACCTCTTGAATCCCGGCAGCGTAGGGCGCAGCCGTATGGGGAAAAATAGTTATGGAGTGCTGGAGCTTAGCGACGCCGGCATCTTCACCCGGATTTGTGATTTGTAAAGGAGACTTTGTTATGACACCCACCCAGCTTTGGCAGCGTTATCTGAAAACCCATCCCCAGGCGGAGGACGCCCTAGTGTCTTCCTACTATTTCGGCGAGACCAAAGAGGAAGCCAATGCCGCCGTCACCCGGATTTGTTTGGGGGAGAAGACCGGCTGCATCAGCTTCCCGCAGTCTTTTGAGGTTCAGGGCGTTCCCTGCCCCCAGCCCGGGGATTACGCCGTCATCACCGATTTTGCCGGCAACGGGATCTGCGTCATCCAAATTTTGTGGGTGGAAGAATTGACCCTGCCTCAGGCCTATCCGGTGTACCGCCGGATGGATCGGGTGGAGGAGTCTCCCCAGCAGTGGCTGGCCCAAAAACAGGCTCAGCAGCAGCAAGTCTGCCGGGAGCTGGACCTTCCCTGGCAGGAGGAAATGCCGGTGCTGCTGGAATCCTTCCGAGTGGTGTTTAAGGTAAAGCGGGTGAAGGTGAAGCAGGGATGAACAAGATCAACTACCAGCAAAAGCTGGACGCTCTGCTCCGAGAGCTTCAGGGCCGGGACAGGGTGCCCACCCTGCTGCTTCACAGCTGCTGCGCTCCTTGCTCCAGCTATGTTATCGAATATCTCAGCCAGTATTTTGCCATCACCGTCTTTTACTATAACCCCAACATCACCGAAGCTGCGGAATACCAAAAGCGGGTGGCGGAGCAAAAGCGTCTGCTGGCCACGGTGGACTATCCCCACCCGATAACCTTCATCGAAGGGGAATACGATTCCACCCCTTTTTGGGCCTTGAGCCGGGGGAAGGAGGATCTTCCCGAAGGGGGAGAGCGGTGCCGGGCCTGCTACCGGCTGCGTCTGGAAGAGACCGCCCGGCAGGCGGCAAAGAGGAAACCGGACTTTTTCTGCTCTACCTTGTCGGTGAGCCCCCACAAACGGGCGGATTGGCTCAACGAAATCGGGGAGGAGCTGGCTGAGGAGTACGGGGTGGCCTGGCTGCCCAGCGATTTTAAAAAGCGGGGCGGCTATCAGCGCAGCATTGTACTGTCCCATGAATACAACCTTTACCGGCAGAATTACTGCGGCTGCGTCTTTTCCCGGATGCAGGCCGAGAAAAAGGAGGAAGCACACCATGGAGCATAAGGAAGAAAAAATCGGCGGGGAGCTGATCTATCAGGGTAGCATTATCCGGGTGGAAAAGCACACCGTCCGGATGGAGGACGGTTCCACCGCTCTGCGGGAAATGGTGTACCATCCCGGCGGGGTGAATGTGGTGGCACTGACCCCGGACAATCAGGTTTACATGGTGCGGCAGTACCGCTATCCCTTTGGACGGATGTTGTTGGAAACTCCGGCCGGCAAGCTTTCTCCGGGAGAAGATCCCGAGGTCTGCGGCCGCCGGGAACTGGAGGAGGAAACGGGTATGGTGGCGGAAAATTTCCGCTTTTTAGGGGAATTTTATCCCACGGTGGGGTACGATACCGAAGTGATCTACCTCTATCTGGCTACCGGTCTCACCGCCACCCACCAGCACTTGGATCCGGATGAGTTTTTGGATGTGGAGCGATTTCCCCTGTCCCAGGTAGTGGATTGGGTGATGGACGGCACCATCCAGGACGGCAAGACCCAGGCGGCGATTTTAAAAACCGCAAGGTTACTGGGTATCTGATGTTTGATTTATAGTCGGGACCTTTTGGGGCTCCCGGCTTTATTTTTTCACTCGCTTCCGCGTTAATAACCCAAGCAGGGTGGGCAAAAAACTGATGCCGATGCAGCACAGCAGCCCGGTGAGCGGCAGCATCCCTGTGTGGAAGATTCCCTGGAAC
>DXWR01000198.1 GCA_019416775.1 Oscillospiraceae bacterium
TCGTAAGGGAGATCACCCCTACGGTGGAAAAGCTGATGGACGCCTTCTGGCCGGGACCGCTGACTATGGTGCTGCCCCGCCGCCCCGAAATCAGCGACGCCGTCACCGCCGGGCTGGATACTGTGGCGGTGCGGCTGCCCAGCCACCCGGTGGCTCGGAAGCTCATTGAGGAGGCGGGGGTGCCCTTAGCCGCGCCCAGTGCCAACACCTCCGGCAAACCCAGCCCCACTCGGGCCAGCCATGTGTACCACGACCTAAAGGGCAAGCTGCCCTGTATTTTGGACGGGGGAAGCTGTCAGGTGGGACTGGAATCCACCGTCATTGCGGTGGGGGAAAACTCCGCCCGGATTCTCCGCCCCGGCCGGGTAACGGTGGGAGATCTGCTGAAGGTGGTGGAGCAGGTTCAGGTGGACGACGGGGTGTTCACCAAGCTGGAAGGAAATCAGAAGGTGGCCAGCCCCGGGATGAAGTATAAGCACTACGCCCCCTCCGCCCATGTAGTGATGGTGGATGGGAGCATCACCCAGTTTTGCGATTACGTCCGCACCCACGCTCAGGAAGGCACCGCGGTGCTGGTGTTTGACCGGGAAAAGAGCTTGTTTGACCTGCCGGTGTTCACCTACGGCAGCTTTTCCGACCAGCAGTCCCAGGCCAGCCGGTTGTTTGACGCCTTGCGGCAGATGGATGAGCGCAAGGACATTAAGACGGTGTATGCCCGGGCCCCCTTCCCGGATGAAGTGGGGATGGCGGTGTACAACCGCCTGCTGCGGGCCTGCGGTTTCGATGTGGTGGATTTGAAGAACAAAACCCATGTTTACGGCCTCACCGGACAGACCGGAGCCGGGAAATCCACCGTAGCGGACCTGTTGCGCAAGCAGGGCATCGGGGTGGTGGACTGCGACGTGGTCGCCCGAGAAGTGGTGCAGTCGCCCACTCTGCTGGACCGATTGGCCAAGCAGTTCGGCAAGGATATTTTGGAAAACGGGGTATTAAACCGGCAGCGACTGGCGGACCGGGCCTTTGCCTCCAAAGAAGCCACCCAGCTGCTGGACCAAATTATGTTCCCGCCGATTTTACAGGAAGCCCGGCAGCAGATGGACCGGCTGGCGGCGGCAGGGCATCGGATTATCCTGTTGGATGCCCCCACTCTCTTTGAAAGCGGGGCGGATGCCCAGTGCGATGCGGTGATCACCGTGGTGGCCAAAGATGAGATTCGCCGCAAACGGATCATGGCCCGGGACGGCTTGACCAAAGAGCAGGCCAAGGCTCGAATGGAAGCCCAGCTCAGCCGGGAATTTTTGGAACAGCACAGCGATTATCTGTTGGTCAACGACGGCACTCCGGAGCAGCTGGAAGAACAGGTGCTGGCGCTGGCTATGAAACTAAAGCACCCTCAGCTCACCGAAATGGGGAAAGGAAACCGCCATGGCTAAAGGGAAACCAAACCGTCTGGCACGGGTGTTGGGGGCGTCGGTGGCGGTGCTGGTGCTGCTGGCGGCCATTGTGGTTGGAGGGCTGGCTCTATGTTATCAGGTACTGTTCCCCAAGCCCTACCATGAGTTGGTAAGCAAATATGCCCAGGAGTTTTCGGTGGACGAAAATCTGATCTATTCGGTGATGAAGTGCGAAAGCAGCTTTGACCCATCCGCTACCTCTTCGGTGCCTGCCATGGGGCTGATGCAGATGACCGAGGATACCTTCGATTGGATCAGCAGCAAGCTGCCAGATGGGGAAAACTATACCGTAGACCAGCTTTATGAGCCGGAGGTAGCCATCTATTACGGCACCTTCTTTTTAAGCTATCTGCTCAACGAATTCGACTACGAACAAGTGGCCCTGTCCGCCTATCACGCCGGTCGGGGAATCACCAACCAATGGCTGGAGGACCCTCAATATTCCGGAGACGGGGAGACTTTGGATGTGATCCCCTATCCTGACACCAGCCAGTATGTGGAGTCAGTGCTGGGAACCTATCGGGTGTACCAGCGCCTGTATTGAAATAGGGAAAAATTCGTAGTCAACTCATGGTATATTTCTAATAGAATCACACAACTTATCAAGGAGGTAACAGAAATGAGTGAACCAAAGACGAAAGGTGAGGAGCTGCAGGAAGCCTTGTGCTACCAGCGCAAAAACCTCACCGAAACCATGACCAAAGAGGAACTGGAACAGGCGTTTGACTTCTGCGAAGGGTACAAGGACTTTTTAAACGCCGCCAAAACCGAGCGGGAAGTGGTGAGCCGGGCCGTGGAACTGCTTGAAGCAGAGGGCTTTGTACCCTTTGACCCGGAAACTACCTACGCTCCCGGCGACCGGGTGTATTGGAACAACCGGGGCAAGGCTTTGCTCATCGCCACCATCGGCAAAAAGAGCCTGGCCCAAGGGGCCCATATCAACGCCGCCCACATCGATTCTCCCCGGCTGGATCTGAAGCCCAATCCCCTGTACGAACAGGGCCAGCTGGCGCTGATGAAAACCCACTACTACGGCGGCATTAAAAAGTATCAGTGGGCCACCGTCCCCATGTCCCTGCACGGGGTAATCGTGAAGAAAAACGGGGAAACGGTGCAGGTACGCATCGGCGACGAACCCGGGGACCCGGTGTTCTGCGTCACCGACCTGTTGATCCACCTGGCAGGGGATCAGATGCAGCGCACCCTGGCCAAGGGCATCCAGGGGGAGGAGTTGAACCTGCTCTGCGGCTCCATCTCTTTGGAGGATTCCAAGGTGCCGGAACGGGTGAAGCTGAACATCTTAAACCTGCTCCATGAAAAGTACGGCATCATCGAGGAGGACTTCCTCTCCGCCGAGCTGGAAGCCGTCCCCGCCTACGATATGCGGGATTTGGGCTTTGACCGGAGCATGATCGGGGGCTACGGCCAGGACGACCGTGTTTGTGCCTACCCTGCCCTGATGGCGGCGCTGGACTGCAAGGATCCGGAAACCACCCTGATCACTGTGCTGGCGGACAAAGAGGAGATCGGCAGTGAAGGCAACACCGGCTTAAACAGCGATATGCTGCGCTACTTTGCCGCGGATCTAGCTAAGCCCTACGGCATCGACGGACGGCGGGTGCTGATGAACAGCCAGTGCCTGTCCAGCGACGTCAACGGCGCCTTCGATCCCACCTTTGCCGACGCCTTTGAGAAGAACAACACCTGCTATCTCAATTACGGCGTTTGCCTGACCAAGTACACCGGTTCTCGGGGCAAAGGCGGCAGCAACGATGCCAGCGCGGAATTTATCGGCAAAGTCCGGAAAATCCTGGATGAAAACAAGGTTGGCTGGCAGACAGGTGAACTTGGCAAAGTAGATCAAGGCGGCGGCGGAACCGTGGCCATGATGATTGCCAACTTAGGTGTTGACGTGGTGGATCTGGGGGTGCCGGTGCTATCCATGCACTCTCCCTTTGAAGTCACTGCCAAAGTAGATGTGTATATGGCGTACAAAGCATTTAACGCCTATGCAAATCAGAAATAATCAAATTGGAAACATTTGCAAACAGCCATGGCACAAAATCCACGAAAAATTTCGTTTTTACACATTGACAATAAGCCAAAAAATTAGTATGATAAAGGTGTAATTACGGTGGGGCGTTTCTGCATGGAATTGCTGTTACGGCCGTATCGAATCAAAGGAGGATTTGGATGTTGGAAAACAAGGTTTGCAGCAATTGGGATCCTACCCCTGAATTGCTCAACAAGATGGATGCATACTGGCGTGCCGCCAACTATCTGGCTGCCGGCCAACTGTATCTGCTGGACAACCCGCTTCTGCGTGAACCTCTGACCATGGATCACGTGAAGAAAAAAATCGTTGGTCACTGGGGCACGGTTCCTGGACAGAACTTTATTTACTGTCATCTGAACCGTATCATCAACAAGTATGATCTGGATATGATCTATATCTCCGGCCCTGGTCACGGAGGAAACTTCATGGTTGCCAACACCTATATGGAAGGCAGCTACAGCGAAGTGTACCCCAACGTCAGCGAAGATGTGGAAGGCATGAAGAAGCTGTTCAAGCAGTTCTCCTTCCCCGGTGGAATTTCCAGCCACGTGGCCCCGGAAACTCCCGGTTCCATCAACGAAGGCGGCGAGCTGGGTTACTCCATGGCTCACGCATTCGGCGCTGTGTTTGATAACCCGGAACTGATTGTTGCTTGTGTGGTAGGCGACGGCGAAGCCGAAACCGGCCCGCTGGCCACTGCTTGGCACTCCAATAAGTTCCTCAACCCCGTTACCGACGGTGCCGTTCTGCCCATCATGCACCTGAACGGCTACAAGATCTCTAACCCCACTGTCTTCTCTCGTATCCCCAAAGAAGAATGCCAGAAGTTCTTCGAAGGCTGCGGCTGGGAACCCCACTTTGTGGAATACCAGGAAGGCGAAGACATCATGGATATGCACAAGCGCATGGCTGAAACCCTGGACGTTTGTGTGGAAAAGATCAAAGCCAACCAGAAGGCTGCTCGGGAAGACGGCGTAACCGAACGCCCGATTTGGCCCATGATCGTGCTGCGCACCCCCAAGGGCTGGACCGGCCCCAAAGTGGTGGACGGCAAGCAAATCGAAGGCACCTTCCGTGCTCACCAGGTCCCCATGGATATGTCCAAGCCGGAACACCTGGATCAGCTCAAAGAGTGGATGCTCAGCTACAAGCCCGAAGAGCTGTTTGACGAAAACGGCAAGCTGGTTCCTGAACTGAAGGCTCTGGCTCCCAAGGGCAACCGCCGCATGGGTGCAAACCCCCATGCCAACGGCGGCCTGCTGCTGAAGGATCTGCGGATGCCCGACTTCCGCAAATACGCCATTGACGTTCCCTATCCGGGCAGCGTTGAAGCACAGGACATGATCGAACTGGGCAAATTTGTCCGGGATATCTTCAAGCTCAACAAGGAAGAACGGAACTACCGTATCTTTGGGCCTGACGAAACCATGTCCAACCGTTTGGGCGCGGTGTTTGAAGAAACCAACCGCGACTGGAACGCAGAACTGGTAGACAACGACGAGTTCCTGTCCCACGACGGTCGCGTTATGGACGGTATGCTCAGCGAACACCTCTGCGAAGGCTGGCTGGAAGGCTACCTGCTCACCGGCCGTCACGGCTTCTTCGCAAGTTATGAAGCCTTCATCCGCGTGGTTGACTCCATGTTCAGCCAGCACGCAAAGTGGCTGAAGGTCACCAGCGAACTGCCCTGGAGACAGAAGATTTCTTCTCTGAACTATATCCTGTCCTCCAACGTATGGCAGCAGGATCACAACGGCTTTACTCACCAGGATCCCGGTTTCCTGGATCACGTGGCCAACAAGAAGGCGGACGTGGTGCGGATGTATCTGCCCCCGGACACCAACTGCTTGCTGTCCTGCTACGACCACTGCGCACGCAGCCGCAACTATGTCAACGTGCTGGTCACTTCTAAGCATCCCCGTCCCCAGTGGCTGACCATGGATCAGGCTGTGAAGCACTGCACCCAGGGCATCGGCATCTGGGAGTGGGCCTCTAACGATCAGGGCTGTGAACCTGACCTGGTGATGGCTTGCTGCGGCGACACCCCGACTCTGGAAACTCTGGCTGCCGTCACCATTCTGTGGGACAACCTGCCGGAACTGAAGATTCGGTTTATCAACGTGGTTGACCTGATGAAGATGGAATCTCACGACAAGCATCCCCACGGCATGACCGATGCGGATTACGATTCCCTGTTCACCAAGGACAAGCCCATCATCTTTGCCTTCCACGGCTATCCTCGTCTGATCCACGAACTGATGTATCGTCGGCACAACCAGAACGTACACGTTCACGGCTATCAGGAAGAAGGCACCATTACCACTCCCTTCGACATGCGGGTTCAGAACGAGATCGACCGGTTCCACCTGGTCATCGACGCTGTGCAGCAGCTGCCCCAGTTGGGCAACCGCGGCGCTTACCTGATCCAGAAGATGCGGGATACTTTGGTGGAGCACACCAATTATATCGCCGACAAGGGTCAGGATCTGCCCGAAGTCATGGATTGGAAATGGCACGGCCGCAACGACTGAGTTCGTTGACATTTCAAATTAACTAATCCCGGCAGCGTAGGCTGCTGAAGAAGGAGCATCGTCTCGAAAGAGGCGGTGCTTTTTTTTGTGAAGAAACAGGTGAGCGAAAATGGAAAATTGGCTAGACAGTTTTCACTTTCTGTCACTTTTTTGCGCTGTCCTTCTTATTTTGTAACTTGACACTTTCCAAGATTTTCTGTTATACTCAGTCCGAAATCGGACGAAATGAGGTGCTTGGATGAGCCATTTCTGGGAATTTACCGGTTTGTGGCAGGAGACGAACCTGCTGTATGCCCACTGGGCCAAAACCCATGGATTAAGTATGACGGAACTTTTGGTGGCGCTGAGCTTGGTGGAGCAGCCCCAAGGATGCCGTCAAAAGGACATTTGTGACCGCTGGGCTCTGCCCAAGCAAACGGTGAACAGCTTGCTGAAACATTGGCAGCAGCAAGATTGGGTGGTGTTTACCCCAGATGAAACCGATCGTCGTGCCAGGCGGGTGACCCTCACCCCGCAAGGTTTGGCCTACGCCGGGGAAATTGCTCGGCAATTGATCCGGACGGAAAACCAGGTTTGGCGGCGGCTGGGGGAGGAGGATTCCCGGGAGCTTTTGACCGCTACCGCTCGATACAATCAATATTTTCGGGAGGCGTGTGAAGATGAAGAAAGGTAATGCTTTTTTCAAAGCAGTGCTGCCTGCCATGCTGGCCTTTGCCCTGTCCGGGGTGTACGCGATTGTGGATGGCTTCTTTTTGGGTCACGCCATGGGGGATAACGCTTTGGCGGCAGTGAATATGGCCTACCCCATCACTGCTTTTTTACAGGCGGTGGGTACCGGCATCGGCATGGGTGGTGCGGTGTGCTATTCTATTTCCCTGGGCCGCAAGGAACCTTTGCAAGCCAGGCGGTATTTCGGTATGATGATTTTGGCTCTGGGGGCGGCAGGGGTTTTGCTGACAGTACTATTTCTTACCCTGTCCTCCACCGTGCTGGGGCTGTTTGGTGCCCGGGGAACTATCTTTGATTTGGGGAAGGAGTACCTGTTGTACATCAGCTTTGGGGCCCTTTTCCAGGTACTGGGTACCGGGCTGGTGCCCCTGATTCGGAATATGAACGGCTCCGTTTTTGCCATGGCAGCTATGGTGGCGGGTTTCCTCACCAATATCTTGCTGGACTGGCTGCTGGTATGGGTGCTGCCCTGGGGCATGATGGGTGCTGCAGTGGCCACCGATCTGGGGCAGGCAGTAACCTTTTTGGCCTGTTTGGGATACTTTATCCGGCACAGGAAAAAGCCCCGGTTTACCTTTCTCCGGCAAGGAAAAATCATGCTGAGTCGGATTCTCCGGGTGGGATTATCCCCATTTGGACTGACCTTTTCTCCCAATCTCACCTTGATTTTGATGAACCGGTTTGCCGCCCTCACTGGCGGGGAAGAAGCGGTGGCCTGCTACGCTACCGTCAGCTACATCACCTCGGTGGTGATCCTGCTGCTCCAAGGAGTCAGCGACGGCACCCAGCCTTTGCTGAGCCTGTCCTACGGAGAGGGAAATTGTCGGGCGACCGGACGGTATCGGAACCTAGCCTACTTATTTGGGCTGGGAGTGGCGGCGGTATGTATGGTAGGAGTGTTTCTCCTGCGAGGGGAATCAGTGGCTCTGTTCGGCACCTCTGTCACCACTGCCGAAATGGTAGCTCAGGCGCTGCCTCTCTTTTTGGGTGGATTTCTCTGCGCCGCAGTGTCCCGGGTGTCCACTGCCTATTTCTATGCCACCGGAAAAAACCTCTGGGCTTATCTGGTGATTTACGGGGAACCGCTGCTGCTGTTGGCGCTGCTGCTTTGGCTGCCGGGTGTTTTGGGACTCGCCGGACTTTGGCTGGCAGTGCCGGTATCCCAGGCCGGAGCAGCAGTATTGGGAGCGCTGCTGGTATGGACGACAGGGAAAAAGCTCGAAAAAGGGCTGAATCAGAAACACCGTCACTGATCCAGCGCCTTTCCGATCCGGATATGCATCTCCTGCATCATTTCTAAGGCGGCTTGCTCTAGTTTTGGCTGGGGGGAGGCAATGGCGGCAGGATCCACCCATATTTCCGCTTGAGGACAGGCGGTTCGGGCCAGTACCCCGTTGGCCAGCACACAGAGATGGCTCACCACCCCTGCCAGCTCGATGGAAGAGTAGTTCGCTTGGCGGAGATGATCAAACAGCGTCGCCGATCCAAAGGTGTCTTTGACAAAACAAAGATCCTCTCGCCGCTTTTCCTGCTCGACTTTTCCGTACAGTGTCTGCCCTAAGGCTTTGGGGGGAACAGGCGTGGAACTGCCCCCGGTGTCCAGGGTGAACAGCACCGTTCCCCCGGCGGCACGGTAGGCGCGGATTCTCGCAATAAGAACCGGCTCCAGCGCTTTGGCCTCTTCAAATCCCTGGGGACCGGCCACAAAATCTTGCTGATAATCAATGACAATCAGGCATGGGTCCATTTTTCTTCCTCTTTTCCATGGTTTTTCCTAGTCTGCCCCAAAGAATCGGGAATAGCCGGAGTATGGAAGGGCAGGAAACGGCACACTACTACCAAAAAGGTTTGCATTTTTCAGCCGAAGATGGTATCCTGTTGAGAAGAAAGGGTTTTTGGCCTTTTTTGGGAGGTAGATCCATGCAGATTGGAAAAACAAAGCATATGTTGAGCGTGTTATCCGGGATGTTGGCGGTGCTGTTGCTGATTTGTTGTCTGGCAGCCTGCTCTTCCAACCAAGATCAAGGAACGGCTTCGTCAAAAATAGATATGGAAAGTTCCACCCTTTCCCAACGGGAGACATCTTCGGCGGCTTCCTCCGCCGACAGCCGGGTGGAACCGGTTTCGGAGGTGAGCAGTCAGGCTTCTCAGGTCAGCAGCCAGGTTTCAGAATCGTCCCAGGCCAGCCAGCCTGCGGCGCCGGTGCAGGTGACCGGCATTACCCTCACCACCTATGCAGTGACCTTGAATCTGGGACAGAGCCAGATGCCTATCGTTACCATGACCCCTGCCGACGCGGCAGATAAAGGGGAGATCTGGACCTCCTCCGATCCCTCCATCGCTACGGTGGATGGCTTGGGGCGGATCACCGGAGTGAAGGCGGGAAGCTGCACCGTGACTGTCATCAGCACCTCTAACCCAGCGGTGAGCGCCCAGGTGGCGGTAACGGTGAACAACCGGGTTTCCACCGGGGTGTACTCTAACGGCAATCCCTATTATCTGGTGGTGAACAAGTCCACCAATACGGTCACCGTCTATCAGGCCGACGGCACCGGGGAATACTGCATTCCGGTGAAGAGTATGATCTGCTCCTGCGGGGACGACACCCCTTCCGGCACCTACAACACCTCCGACCAGTACCGCGGGCGGTACTTGGTAGGGGATGTGTACGGTCAGTACGCCACCCGGATCACCGGACACATTCTGTTTCACTCGGTGCCCTATCTGCGCCAAAGCGAGGACAGCTTGCAATATGAGGAGTACAACAAGCTGGGTACTACCGCTTCCCACGGCTGCATCCGGCTGACGGTGGCGGACAGCTTGTGGATTTATCAAAACTGCCCCTCCGGCACCAAAGTGACCTTGACCAGCAGCCCTTCTATGGGAGACCCTCTGGGCAAGCCCGCCGCGCAGACCATTTCTCCGGATAGCCCCAATCGCGGCTGGGATCCCACCGATCCCGCAGTGGGAAATCCTTGGACGGCAGGTTAATGGGACCCGGGCGAATTCCCCTTTGTTGCGGCGGAAGAAAATAGCTGCAATTTTACTCTGCACCCCTCAGGAAAATTTTCTGTCTGGGGTTGGGAACCAGCCACTGTTTCATTTTAAATATGACGAAACCCCTTGCCGGTTTTTTCTTCCAGCAAGGGGCTTTTTCTATTTGATGGGCCGTGGCTGCGGCCCCGGGGATTGTTTGGTAAGGACAGTACATCCTATGCCCTTACCCCTCCCAAGGTTCCTCTTTTTGGGCGTCTAGCACTTCTTTGGCCAGAGTTTTGGCGTCCTCCAGGGTGGAGAGGCTGCCGCACAGCCCCCGGAACCGGCTGGCCTGAGCCAGTCCCTTGACGTAAAATCCGGCGATCTTTCGGCCTTCCCGCATCCCGGCCCGCTCTCCTTTGTAGGTGCAGATCAAAGAGAGATGGCGCAGCATGACCTCCATCTTTTCTTCCGGAGAAGGTTCCGGAGGAAGGGTGCCGGTTTCCAGGTACTGGGTGATTTCGGAAAAGATCCAAGGGCGTCCGTAGCTGCCCCGGGCCACTGCTACCAAATCGCAGCCGGTTTGGCGGTACATTTGAGCTGCATCCTGGGCGCTCATCACATCCCCGTTGCCGATCACGGGAATGGACACCGCCTCTTTCACCTGCTTGATGATCTCCCAATCCGCCCCCGGCTGATAGAGCTGGGCCTTGGTGCGGCCGTGGATGGTGATGGCAGCGACCCCCTCTTCTTCGCAGAGCTTGGCCAACTGAGGAGCGTTGGCGTCCTCGGCATTGTAGCCCTTGCGCATCTTCACGGTAATGGGGATGTCCACCGCTTCCACGCAGGCCCGGACGATCTGGGCCGCCTTTTTGGGGGTGGTCATCAACCGGCTTCCCGCCCCGGTACTCACCACCTTGTGCACCGGGCAGCCCATATTGATGTCGATGAAGGCAGGGTGGTACTGGGCCGCAATCTTGGCGGCCTTGGCGAAAAAGGAGGGATCGTCTCCGAACAGCTGCACCCCCATGGGGAATTCTTCTTGGGTGCAGGTGAGCAGTTCGGCGGTTTTCCGGTCAGAGTAGCAAAGGCCCTTCACCGATGCCATTTCTCCCACCACCAGCACTGCGCCGTACTCTTTGCAGAGCTGCCGGTAGGCACGGTCGGCAATGCCCGCCATAGGGGCCAGCATGGCGGTGCGAGGAATCGTGTAGCCGAATAGGGACAGTTGGTTCATAGATGTTCTCCTTTAACGCCCCTTGCTGGGCTGGGATGGTGTGACCAATTTTCGCCCCGGCAGCGCCGGGGGACACCCCTTCTCCTTGCGTAGAAGGCTGGGGGTGTGATATAATAATTGATAAAAGCAATGATTACGGTTCCCGCTTTGCGGGGGCAGACCCAGTTTGAAATTGGCTGGTACGCCCATATCCAAACCGGTTTTGCAAGGCAAAATTGCGGCCTTGCCGGGGCTGGAAAGGGTTGGATGAGAAGCGTCATGGCAGAACCATGACGTTTTGTGCCTACCGGCGCAATCCAATAGAGCCTTTTCTAGGCACGAAAACTCACGACTTACTGATTATACCCATTCCCGTCAGGTTCGTCAACCGGGGCGGAGAAAGGATTTTTACTATGAAACTCTTGGCCATCGACGGCAACAGCATCATCAACCGGGCCTTTTTTGGGGTGCGGGCTTTGTCCACCCAATCCGGACAGCCCACCAACGCCATCTTCGGCTTTTTGAATATTCTGCTGAAACTGAAAAAGGATTGGCAGCCGGATCAAATTGTCTTTACCTTTGACCGCCACGCTCCCACCTTCCGGCACAAGCAGTACGACCAATATAAGGCCAACCGCAAGGGAATGCCCCAGGAGCTGTTTTGCCAGATGCAGCCTTTAAAAGACATCCTGGCCGCCTTGGGCTATGCAATTGTGGAGCTGGACGGCTACGAAGCGGACGATCTGCTTGGCACCCTCTCCCGACTGGCGGGGGAGCAGGGGGGAAGCTGCGTCATCGCCACCGGGGACCGGGACAGCTTCCAGTTGGTCAGCGACACCACCACCGTCTGCTTGGTGAAAACCAAGGAGCAGATTGCCTATACTCCGAAAAAGATCCGGGAGGATTACGGGGTAGCCCCCAAGCAGATGATCGAGATCAAAGCCCTGATGGGGGACACCAGCGACAATATCCCCGGAGTGAAGGGCATCGGGGAAAAGACCGCCGTCAGCCTGATCCAGCAGTTCGGCAGCCTGGATGAGTTGTACGCTCATTTGGAACAAGCCAAGCTCACTCCCCGGGTGAAAAAACTGCTGGCCGAAGGAAAGGAAAACGCCTATCTCAGCAGGGAGCTGGGCACTATCTGCCTCACCGCTCCGGTGGAGCAGGATCTTTCTGCCTATGCCCAAAAGCCGGAAAACCGGGAGGAGCTGTACCGGCTGCTCACCGGCCTGGAATTGTTTTCCATGCTGCCTAAATTCGGCTTGGAGCAGGGAGAGTACACCGCCGCCCCTGCCGAGATGACCAACCGCATCGAATACACTCTGGCGGCCCCGGAATCTCTGGAAGAAGCCAAGCAGGATCTGGCCGGGTTGGAGACGGTGGACTATCTGCTCACCGATTCCGGCCTGTTGGTGATGGGGAAAAGTACCGTTTATTCCTTCGCCCTCACCGCCTCTCAGGCCTTTGAGGCTTTGGTGCTGGACAGCGACAAGCCCAAGCGCACCTTCAAGGCCAAACCCAGCTATAAGCTGGCCCGAAGCCTGGGCAAACCCCTGGACACCGTCTGGGACGGGGAGTTGGCGGCCTATCTGCTCAGCGTCTCCTCCAAGGGGTACGAAATCGGCCAGCTGGCGGTGAAGTATCTGCCCCAGTTGGAATTTGTGGGACCGGAACAGGGCCGGGAGATGGCCATTCTGCCCCATCTCTGTCCTGCGCTGGAGAAACTGGTACGGGAACAGCAGATGGAGTTTTTGCTCACCCATATTGAGCTGCCTCTCTGCCGGGTGCTGGCCCAGATGGAGCAGGACGGGTTCGGGGTGGACGCCAAAGCCCTGGAAGAATACGGCAAGGAACTGTCCGCCCAGGCGGAGGAATTAAAAGCAAAGCTGTTTGACTACGCCGGCCACGAATTCAATCCCAATTCCACCAAGGAACTGGGAAAGGTGCTGTTTGATCCGAATGAACTGGGTCTGCCTCCCCTGAAGAAAACCAAAACCGGTTATTCCACCTCTGCTGAGGTGCTGGAACGGCTTAGGGGCAACCACCCTATCATCCAAACCCTGTTGGACTACCGGAAGCTTACCAAACTTACCTCTACCTACACCACCGGACTGTTGAAGGTCATCGGCCAGGACGGGCGGGTGCATTCCACCTTCAATCAAACCGAAACCCGCACCGGACGGATCAGCTCCACTGAGCCAAACGTTCAGAACATCCCGGTGCGCACCCCTCAGGGCAGCCGGCTGCGGGAATTTTTCGTGCCCCGGGAAGGTTGGGTTTTGGTAGACGCCGACTACTCCCAGATCGAGCTGCGCTTGCTGGCTCACATTGCAGGGGATGAGCATATGCTCCAAGCTTTCCGGGACGGGGAGGACATCCACCGCCGCACCGCCTCCCAGGTGCTGGGCATCCCCGCCAGCCAGATCACCCCCCAGCAGAGAAGCAGCGCTAAGGCCATCAATTTCGGCATTGTCTACGGCATCAGCGCCTTTTCCTTGAGCCAGGACATTCATGTGTCGGTACCCCAGGCCAAGGCTTATATCGACGCCTATCTGGCTAATTTTTCGGGAGTGGCCAAATATATGACCGACATTGTGGAATTTGCCAAGGAACACGGCTATGTGGAGACCCTCTACCATCGCCGCCGGGAACTGGGGGACATCCGTTCTTCCAACCACAACGTGCGGGAAGGGGCAAAGCGCATCGCTTTAAACACCCCCATCCAGGGTACTGCTGCGGACATCATCAAACTAGCCATGGTGCGGGTGCACCGGCGGCTGGAACAGGAAGGACTGCAGGCCCGGCTGATTTTGCAGGTTCACGACGAATTGATTGTGGAATGCCCGCCTCAGGAAGAGGAATCGGTGAAGAAGCTGCTCAAAGAAGAGATGGAGCACGCCGCTGATTTGAAGGTGAAGCTGGAAGTGGATGTGCACAGCGGGAAGAATTGGCTGGCAGCGAAAGGTTGAGCCAAAAATGTCTCAACCTTTCTGATCCGACACTTCGCGGCCAAAAGGCCAGCCGCCATTTTGCTGCGCAAAAACCGTGTCGGATCTGGGGTGATTCCACTTAGGGAAGAAAATATTAAAATTTAGATCCAGCCTTTTAGGGAAATAGATCGAAGATCATTTTCCCGAAGGCATGGTGGGGGCGAATCCCACGCAGTGGATTCTAAGAGGGGCGACGCCCTTGCATAGGAATTGTTTTGTTTTAAAACTTCCTATTTCAGACTTGATTTAAAATAAAATTGTGAAAACAACAACTCGGAATCCATCCGGAAACATTCCACCCCTTTTTCCATCAGCTGAACCCCTCCGCAGGGAACTCCGGCGCTTGATACCGGCCGCCGCCTCATCCGTCTGGACATTCGTCCGGACAGCTTCCCCTCAAGGGGAAGCCTTTGTCGCACTTGCTTTGAGCATATCAATCGTCCTTTCTCTCATACCCTAGTTTTTATTGCGAAAGGAAATGTTTATGAACTATCTCATTCTCTGCACCGGGAACACCTGCCGCAGTCCCATGGCGGCGGCGATCCTGCAACAAATGTTAACCGAAAAAGGGGACACTTCCTCCGGAGTCATCAGCGCCGGGCTGCAAACCATGGACGGCCTGCCCGCCAACCCCAACGCCGTGGCGGCTATGAAGGAATGGGGCATCGACCTGTCCGGCCACCGCTCCCGCCAGGTGACCCCCTTTTTGTTAAAACAGGCCCACCGGATCTTTGTCATGACCCCTACTCAGGCCCGAACCCTGGTGGGCGGGATGCCTTTGGTGGGGGATAAGGTGGTGAGC
>DXWR01000199.1 GCA_019416775.1 Oscillospiraceae bacterium
CATCCCTCTGATCTTTCCGGAAGCCGGGGAAGAGGACCTGCTTTATTCCGCTGTGGCGGTGCTGGCCCAGGATACCCCTTGGGCGGAAGCGGGCTACCCCATGACCTTTGGGGAAAAGCTGGCGGAAGGATCCCGCCGCACCACCTTCCAGCGTGCCGAGCCCATGGAAATTATCGAAGGGGGCTGGAATGTGGGGGTCAAATGGGAAAACGGCAGTGTGCTGTTCTCGTTGGCGGAAGGGGGCATTGTCTCCCTGACCCGCAATGGCAAGGAACTGATTGCCCTGCCCCCTCGTCCCTGCTATTGGCGGGCTTCCACCAGCAACGACATCGGCTGGAAGTTCCCCCAGGACAGCGGCATTTGGGCGGCGGCGGATCTGCTGGGCCGCCCCACCGAACACAGCTACGACATCGACCCCGACCGCACCATGCTCACGGTGCGCTACCGGTTTCATGCGCCCAGCCTGCCCCGGCTGGATGTGGCGGTAAGCTACACCGTCAACAGTCAAGGGGAGATTTTGGTCAGCGCCCAATATAACGGCATTTCCGGCCAGCCCCTGCTGCCGGAGTTCGGCCTGCGGTTTGCCTTAAATAAGGACTTGGAGTATTTCTCCTACTTCGGTCGCGGCCCGGAAGAAAACTACTGCGACCGGAACACCGGCGCTGCTCTGGGCTGGTATCAAACCACCGTCCAGGACTGCCTCACCCCTTACGCCAAATGCCAGGAATGCGGCAACCGCACCGAGGTGCGCAGCTTTACCCTCACCGATGAAACCGGCGTGGGCCTTTCGGTGCAGCGGCTGGGAGAGGATACCTTGGAAGTGTCCTGTCTGCCGGTAAGCGCCTTTGAGCTGCAAAATGCCCGGCATCCTTCCGAGCTGCCCCAGCAGCACTACACCCATTTAAAGGTGCTGGCCGCTCAAATGGGGGTGGGAGGCGATGACAGCTGGGGAGCCCCGGTGCTGCCCCGCTACCGCTTGTCCTCCCAGCAGGATTACGCCGTGCGGTTCATTTTGCGGACCATCGGCTGAGAAACCTGGAAAAAGACGGCGGATTTTTAAAAATCGTTCACCATTCCTGCCGGAAATATGGTATAATGATTGCTAAGCAATCATTACGGTTCCCACCTTGCCGCCCAACAGGCAGGGGCGGCATTTCGCCGGAAGGCGAAAACCGGTGGAAACCCAACGGATTTTTATGGTATCATGATTGAAAGTGAACTTCCGGCAACGTTTGCCGGAATGGAAAAGAAAACCGCGCTTGCAGCGGGAGGGGGAATTATCCATGGCACAGGAAAAAATTATGGTGGTGGACGACGACCAGAATATCTGCGAGCTGCTCCGGCTCTATCTGGAAAAGGACGGCTACAACGTCACCATCTTTAACGACGGCGAAGAAGCGCTGAAAAACTTTGACAACACCTCCCCGGACCTGATCCTGTTGGACATTATGCTGCCCGGCCAGGACGGCTGGCAGGTCTGCCGGGAAGTGCGGAAAAAATCCAATGTTCCCATCATCATGCTCACCGCCAAAGGGGAAACCTTTGACAAAGTGCTGGGCCTGGAGCTGGGAGCAGACGACTACGTCACCAAACCCTTCGACACCAAGGAAGTGATGGCCCGGATCAAGGCGGTGCTCCGTCGGATGGATCACTCCTCCAAGGCCGATGAGGTCAAGGAAGTGCGCTACGACAAATTGGTGGTGAATATGACCCGCTATGAGCTGAAGGTGGACGGCAAAGTGGTGGACACCCCGCCCAAAGAATTGGAACTGCTGTTCCATCTGGCCAGCCACCCCAACCGGGTGTACACTCGGGATCAGCTGCTGGATGAAGTGTGGGGCTTTGAGTATTACGGGGACTCCCGCACCATCGACGTCCATGTGAAGCGGCTGCGGGAAAAGCTGGAAGGAGTTTCCGACCAGTGGAGCCTGAAAACCGTTTGGGGCGTGGGTTATAAATTTGAAGTAAACGAATAATGGCTGCGGTATGCAGCAGGAGGGATCTCCGTCAGCCTGCCGGGCACGGGGGTCCTTTTTTATCCGGAGAAATTGAGGAAAGAAAATCATGCAGCGAAGCATTATCTTTAAGTATTTTACCATCTATCTGGCGTTGGTGCTGCTGAGTATTGCCGTGCTGGGAGCGGGGATTATGGCCTTTGCCACCATGTACTTTAAGGACGAAAACTATCAGCAGCTGGAAGCCTGCGCCCAAAAGGGCAGTCAGCAGATTACTCGCTCCTTGACAGAGAACACGCAGCTGGATCAAAGGCTGGTTTCCGATTACCTGTCGGTGATGGCCTCCTCGGTCAGCGGCGAACTGCTGGTCAGCGATTTGGATGGCACTTTGCTGCT
This sequence comes from Oscillospiraceae bacterium, assembly GCA_019416775.1. GTDB lineage: Bacteria > Bacillota > Clostridia > Oscillospirales > Ruminococcaceae > Egerieicola. The sequence continues at coordinate 2,352 of DXWR01000199.1, forward strand.
TAGCTCTCAGCCCGATTCCTCTTTGCCGGGCAAACAGGTGGATAGCCGGATCTTGGAGCAGCTTCAGCTGAATTTGAGCTATCGGGAAATGGGCTATCTGGGAGGGCTGTTTCCGGTGCACTACAATACCGTGGCCCTGCCCATTTATGACCAACAGCAGCAGGTGGTGGGCTATCTCTTTGCCAGTGCCCCCGCCGGGGAACCGTTAAACGCCTTTTTGCTGGATTTTTTGCAGGTGTTCTCGGTGGCGTCGGTGATTGTGCTGGCGGTGGTTTCCATTATCATCTACTTTGTTTCCCGCCAATTGGTTAAGCCTTTGCGGCAGATGAGCGAAGCGGCGGCGAAAATGAGCAGCGGGGACTTTTCCCAGCGGCTGATGGTGGATTCCGACGATGAATTGGGCCAGCTTGCCTTGGCCATGAATCACATGGCTCAATCCCTGGCTTCCTTGGAGACCATGCGCCGCAGCTTTATCTCCAATGTGTCCCACGAGCTGAAAACCCCCATGACCACCATTTCCGGCTTTGTGGACGGGATTTTGGATGGCACCATCCCTCCCAATCAACAGAAAAAATACCTGCGGATTGTCTCAGATGAGGTGAATCGTCTCAGCCGGTTGGTGGTGAGCATGCTCAACCTCTCCCGGATCGAAGCCGGAGAGATGAAGCTGACCCGCCAAAAGGTGGACGCGGTGGATTCCACCATTCAAACTCTGTTCCAGCTGGAATCTCAGATTGAAAAGCGGGGACTGGAGGTGGAGGGCTTGGATCACGAGCCGCTGTATGTGGATGCCGATCCCGACCTGCTCCACCAGGTGATCTATAACCTCACCGAAAATGCCTGCAAATTTGCCAATCAAGGGGGCACCCTCTCCTTCTCCTTTGAGAAGGAAGGCAGCCGTGCTATGATCGGGGTGAAAAACACCGGGGAAGGATTGTCCAAACAGGAAATTTCCCGGGTATTTGACCGCTTTTATAAAACCGACCGTTCCCGCGGCTTGGATAAAACCGGCGTGGGGCTGGGGCTTTACATTGTCCGCTCCATTGTCACCCTCCACGGCGGGGAAATTATTGTCCGGTCGGTGAAGGGGGAATACACCGAATTTGTGTTCACCCTTCCCTTGTATAATCCTATGCGCATCTTTAAGAAGAAAACCGATGGCAAGGAGGAGCCCAATGCAAAATCATGATCTAAATTCCAATCAGCCGCAGCAGGCCTCTTCCGGGGGCTTTCAGGTGCTTTCCGGCCAGCCAGCGGGGGAGTTTCAGAAGGTAAGCCATATTTCCGGCAAAGAGGATACCGGCGTCCCGGTGATTTCGGATCTTTCCCTCAATACCCAGCAGCGTTCCGGCGTTAAGCCCTTTTGGGTGATCCTGATGGTGTTGGCTGCCATTGCCGTGTTGATTGTGGTGGCGTTGGGGGTGCTGCAATGGAGGGATGAGACTTCCGGCAGTGACGGGGATCAGATCCAGCTGACCCTGCAACAGCCTGCCTCTTCCCAAACCGATGCCGGTTCCTTGGACGACGGCCTCTCCACCGAGGAGATTGCCGCCAGAACCGAGGACAGCGTGGTGGGAATCATCACCGCTTCCCTCAGCAGTACCGGAAACGGTTATGTGACCAACAGCCAAGGCAGCGGGGTGATCCTGACCACTGACGGCTATATCGTCACCAACGCCCATGTCATCGGCACGGCGGACGACGCCAACGACACCTATCTTCCCGCCGAACGGATTGTGGTGTATTTCCACGATGGGGAATCGGTAGACGCTTCCTTGATCGCGTTTGATACCTCCACCGACCTGGCCGTGATTAAAGTGCAGGTCCAGCAGGAACTGACCCCGGCTGAGCTGGGGGATCCCGATGCCCTGGTGCTGGGAGAACGGGTGGTAGCCATCGGCAACCCCGGGGGAATTTCCCTTTCCGGCACCATCACCCAGGGGATCGTCTCCGGTTTGGACCGTGTGGTCACCGTGGGCAAGGTAGGCGGAGACCAAATCCCCTGCATCCAAACCGATGCCGCCATTAACACCGGCAATTCCGGCGGGGCGCTGGTGAACAAATACGGTCAGGTAGTGGGGATTGTCTCCATTAAGATGGGGGACAGCTATGAAAATATCGGCTTTGCCATCCCCATGGATCTGGTGAAGTCGGTGGCGGAAGAGCTGATTTCCCACGGCAACGTACTGCTGGGCCGGGTGCGGATCGGCATCACCTACACCAGCATCACCCAGGATATGAGCGCCCTGTACGGCATTCCCGCCGGACTGCGGATTGTGGAGGTGGACCCGGAAAGCGACTGCGCCGGCAAGGTCCAGCCGGGGGACATTGTCACCGCCATGGACGGCACGGAAGTCACTGACAGCGACAGCATTGATGCCATCCTCCAAACCAAGATCCCGGGGGACCCCTTGATTCTCACCATCTACCGGGCAGATGAGAATGGGGAAGGGTATCAGACTGTAGCGGTTTCCCTGTTGGAAAAATAAAAAACAATCACGGGTGCGTCTTTTCGGACACACCCGCTTTTTCTGCTGTTATTTTCTTTTCAGCCCTCGCAGAAGCTCCTTCTGTTCCGGCGTGATCCGCCGGCTTTCCACCGCCTTTTGGATGCTTTTGTTGTGCACCCACACGCCCAGCCGGTGTTCTTCCAGCCAGGGCAGGGCGGCGTCCCACTGCTTGGCTAAGGCGGTGGCAAACAGCCAGGCCTGCATCATCTTCACATAATATTCCTCCCGCCGGATGGAACCGGTCCGCTCCAGCACTTGGGGGGTGAAATCTTCTTCTAAGAAGTGGCGCATCAGCATTCCCAGTCCGAACCGCACAGTGTAGGGGCGGGGATCGTCCAGCCAGTGGGGAATCTGCTCCCAGAGTTCCGGGCGGTGTTTGGCGAATACCTTGGGGGAGAGCAGGTCGCAGGTGGCCCAGTTGTCTACCTGGGGGAGGAAGGCTTCCAGCCGCCGGAGCACTTCGCCGTAGTCCTTTTTCCCTTCCAGCAGCATGCCGTGGAGGTTGTTTTCCTCGTAGTAGAAATGGGGCAGGGCATCCAAAAATGGTTCCGACGCCGGGTCTTTGGCAAAGGAAGCGGCAAATTTCCGCAGCACCGGCGTCCGGATGCCTATCACCCGGCTGGGATCGTAATCCGGTATGAGCTTGCAGTGAAACTCCCGATACTCGGCGTCCGCCAGGGAGAAGAGTTGCTGTAAAAGGGTGTTTTGATTCATAACGTTCCTTTCTGGGTTACGCGTGCTGGATGTTGGTAAATTCGCTGATTTCCCGGCTGGTGGTGCAGAGATCGTTTACGCTCAGATCGTGAATATCCCCGTGGCCGGTGATCCGGGCGAACATCTTCAGCTCCTCCCGGCAGACATTCAGGTAGTTTGCCACCCGCTTTGCAGCGGCGTCCGGGTTGAGCCGTTGGCGAAGCTGAGGATCCTGGGTGGCGATGCCCATAGGACAGTTGCCGGACCCGCAGATCCGGTACTGCTGGCATCCCAACGCCAGCAGCGCTCCGGTGGCCACGGCAATGGCGTTCGCCCCCATGGCGATGGCTTTGGCAAAGTCGGAGGAAACCCGCAGTCCCCCGGTGATCACCAGATCAATGTCCGATCCCAACTCATCCAGGCATTCCCGGGCCCGGTAGAGGGCGTAGATGGTGGGCACTCCGGCGGCGTCCCGGAGCATTTGGGGAGCGGAACCGGTGCCGCCGCCCCGGCCGTCTACAGTGATAAAGTCCGGCTGGGCAAAAACGCAGCAGGCCAGGTCCTCTTCGATGTGTCCCGCTGCAATCTTAATGCCGATGGGCCGTCCTTGGGACGCATAGCGGAGCTGCTCCACCAGATCCCGCAGATCCTCCTTGGAGGCGATGTCCTCAAACCGGGAGGAGGCATGGACGTCTTGGCCTACCGGACGGTTCCGAACCCGGGCGATTTCCGGGGTAACCTTTTCTCCCGGCAGATGGCCGCCCATGCCGGGCTTGGCGCTTTGGCCGATTTTGATTTCAATGGCCCCCGCCGCTTTTAACAACTCCGGGGTGACGCTGTACCGATTGGGCACATATTCAAAGATGTACCGGTCCGCCGCCGCCATTTCTTCCGGCAGCACCCCGCCTTCCCCGGAGCAGGCGGCGGTGCCCGCCATAGACGCCCCTTTGGCCAAGGCGATTTTCGCCTCCCGGGACAAAGCCCCGAAGGACATATGGGAGATGTACACCGGGCTTTCCAGAACCAACGGCTTGTTGGCGTGTTTGCCCAGGATCGTCTGGGTGGATACTGGCTGGTGGTCCAGCAGAGGCTGGGAGGAAAGCTGGGCTCCTAACAGTAGGATGTCCTCCCAGGCGGGAAGAGGGATCTGGGTTCCCATGGCGGCGGACAGGGAGTTTCCGGTTTGGGCCATTTGGTGGATCTCCTTCATGTATCGGATAGAATCGTCCTCCCGGGCCAGCTCCGCTAAGGGGTCCTGGGAAGGAACCTTCTCCGTCTCTGGGGGACGGGGCGCTTCCTTTTTGCGGAACACACCGGCAGGCTGGTGGCAGACGGGACATTCCTTCAAATCCGCAAAGGATGTTCCCTCCTTTTCTTCGTCAAACACATAGCCGCAGACGCTGCATTGATAGATGGCCATACTGCAATCCTCCTTACTTTGGAACAAGTCCGTGATTTATCTTCAGTATACCAGAAAATTCGAGATATTACC
>DXWR01000002.1 GCA_019416775.1 Oscillospiraceae bacterium
ATTTAAAATAAAAAAGAGCCGGTACTTTATACCAGCTCTTCTCTGCTCTATTGGTAAAATTAGTTGCGGTCGCTGAGGGCGTCTTCCAATGCCGCAGCCATGGTGCCTTGGGGCTGGGTGGGAACCACATGAACATTGCGGTAGCAATTCATGCCGGTACCGGCAGGAATCAGCTTGCCGATGATCACGTTTTCCTTCAAGCCCACCAGGGGGTCCACCTTGCCCTTGATGGCGGCTTCGGTGAGCACCCGCGTGGTTTCCTGGAAGGAAGCAGCGGACAGGAAGCTTTCGGTAGCCAAACTGGCCTTGGTGATACCCAGCAGAACCGGTTCCACCTTAGCGGGACGCAGTCCCTCTTCCCCGGCGGCAGTCCGAGCCGCAATCTTCCGGTTGGCTTCCCGTACATCGGCGCGGTCCACCATGGTGCCGGGAAGGAGATCGGTATCCCCGGCATCTTCCACCCGCACATTCTTCATCATCTGACGGACAATCACTTCAATGTGCTTATCGTTGGTGTCAACACCCTGGAGACGGTACACCTTCTGCACTTCGGTGATCAGGTAGTTGCGCACTGCCTGTTCGCCCAAAATTGCCAGCACGTCCTTGGGATTGATGGAACCTTCAGTGAGGGGCTGACCCTTTTCCACATAGTCGCCTTCGGACACCTTCAAGCGGTAGTTAAAGGGGATCATGTAGGAACGCTCGTCCTCGCTGTTGGTAACCACCACAGTACGGCTGCGCTTGACATCTTCAAACCGCACCTTGCCTTCGATTTCAGAGATGATGGCGGCGCCTTTGGGACGGCGGGCCTCAAACAGCTCTTCCACACGGGGCAGACCTTGGGTGATGTCTTCTGCGTTTGCAATACCGCCGGTGTGGAAGGTACGCATGGTCAACTGCGTGCCGGGTTCGCCGATGGACTGAGCCGCAATGATACCCACTGCTTCGCCCACCGCTACCGGCTTGCCGTTGGCCAGGTTTGCCCCGTAGCACTTGGCGCAGACACCATGTTTGCTCTCGCAGGAGAGGATGGAGCGGATCTTCACCGTAGTGATGCCGGCGGCTTCAATCTTAGCTACGTCCTTTTCGTCGATGAGCTTATCCTTGCTCACCATCACTTCTCCGGTGACAGGATCCAACAGATCGTCGCAGAGATAACGTCCGACGATACGGTCTTCCAAAGGCTCGATCATTTCCTTGCCCTGGGTGATAGCACTGATTTCAATGCCATCGTGAGTGCCGCAGTCTTGTTCCCGAACTACCACTTCCTGGGATACATCCACCAGACGGCGGGTCAGATAACCGGAGTCCGCAGTACGCAGCGCGGTGTCCGCCAATCCCTTCCGAGCGCCTCTGGAGGAGATGAAGTATTCCAGAATGTTCAGGCCCTGACGGTAGTTAGCACGGATGGGGATTTCAATGGTCTGGCCGGCAGTATTGGCGATCAAGCCGCGCATACCTGCCAGCTGACGGATCTGAGCAATAGAACCACGAGCACCGGAGTCCGCCATCATGAAGATGGGGTTATCAGGAGTCAGGCCGGCCTGCAGCTCTTCAGTGACCTTATCGGTGCAGTCGTTCCAGGTTTCCAGCACCTTGCCGTACCGCTGCTCGTCGGACAGAAAACCGTCTTCGTACTCTTCCTGGATCTGGAGCACCTTATCTTCCGCCTGCCGGATCAGTTCTTCCTTCTGCGGCGGCACGGTAGCGTCACACACCGCCACAGTGATGGCGCTGCGTGTAGAGTACTTATAGCCCAACGCCTTGATGTTATCCAGCACTTCACTGGTCATCGCGGTGCCATGCACCCGGATGCAGCGGTCCACAATCTGGCCGATCTGCTTTTTCTTCACCAGGAAGTCGATTTCCAGGTTGAATTCGTTTTCGCTCTTAGTGCGGTCCACAAAGCCCAAATCCTGAGGGATGGGTTCGTTGAAGATCATCCGGCCCACGGTGGTGTCGATAATCTTGCTGATGCTGTGATCCCCCACCTTTTTGGTGATCCGAACCTTGATCTTGGCGTGGAGATCCACAACACCGGCCTGATAGGCCATCAAGGCTTCGTTGTAATCCCGGAATACCTTGCCTTCGCCCTTGGCGCCGTCCTGAATCATAGTCAGGTAGTAAGCGCCCAAGATCATATCCTGGCTGGGTACTGCCACCGGTTTGCCGTCACTGGGTTTCAGCAGGTTATTGGCAGCCAGCATCAAAAAGCGGGCTTCGGCTTGCGCTTCCGCAGATAGCGGAAGGTGAATTGCCATCTGGTCGCCGTCAAAGTCGGCATTGTAAGCGGTACACACCAGGGGGTGCAGTTTCAGGGCCTTACCTTCCACCAGCACCGGCTCGAAAGCCTGGATGCCCAAACGGTGCAGAGTGGGCGCACGGTTTAACAGCACCGGGTGGTTCTTGATTACCACTTCCAAAGCGTCCCAAATAGCGGGATCGCCGTGCTCCACCATTTTCCGGGCGCCCTTGATGTTGTTGGCTTTCTGGGTTTCCACCAAGCGCTTCATTACAAAGGGCTTGAACAGTTCGATGGCCATTTCTTTGGGCACACCGCACTGATACATCTTCAGTTCCGGGCCAACCACGATAACGCTACGACCGGAATAGTCCACACGTTTCCCCAACAGGTTCTGACGGAACCGGCCCTGCTTGCCTTTCAGCATATCGGACAGGCTCTTCAGTGCGCGGTTGTTGGGACCGGTCACCGGACGTCCCCGGCGGCCGTTGTCGATCAAAGCGTCTACCGCTTCCTGCAGCATCCGCTTTTCATTGCGGACGATGATGTCGGGAGCGTTGAGCTCCAACAGGCGCTTTAAACGGTTGTTCCGGTTGATCACCCGACGGTACAGATCGTTCAAATCGGAGGTGGCAAAGCGGCCGCCGTCCAGCTGCACCATGGGCCGCAGTTCCGGCGGAATCACCGGCACCACATCCAGCACCATCCATTCCGGACGGTTGCCGGACAGACGGAAACTTTCCACCACTTCCAGGCGCTTGAGCAGGCGCACCCGCTTTTGTCCGGACGCATTTTCCAACTGCTCTTTCAGATCGTTGCTCAGCTCATCCAGATCCATCTCCTTGAGCAGCTTCTGGATGGCTTCGGCGCCCATGCCGGCTTCAAAGCCGTCGCTGCCGTAACGCTCCACCATTTCCGCGTGCTCATTTTCGGTGAGAAGCTGGCACTTTTCCAGGCCGCTGTCCTTGGGATCGGTGACAATGTACTTGGCAAAGTACAGCACTTCTTCCAGACGCCGGGGCGGCAGGTCCAGGATTTGGCCCATCCGGGAGGGAACGCCCTTGAAGTACCAGATATGGGACACCGGGGCCGCCAATTCAATGTGGCCCATCCGTTCCCGGCGAACCTTGGCCCGGGTGACTTCCACGCCGCACTTATCACAAATCTGGCCTTTGTAGCGCTGGCGCTTATACTTTCCGCAGTGGCACTCCCAGTCCTTGGTAGGTCCGAAGATGCACTCGCAGAACAAGCCGCCTTTCTCCGGTTTCAGAGTCCGGTAGTTGATGGTTTCCGGCTTGGTTACCTCGCCGTAGGACCATTCCCGAATCTGTTCCGGAGATGCCAGACCGATTTTGATTGAATCAAAAGAATTATATTCCATGTTCAGACTCCTCTACTATCCAATCGAATGGGTGTGCTGTTAAAATTCTTCTTCCTCCATGGTCGGATCTACCAAATCGCTGAGGTCGGGCTGATCGTCCGCAAAGTCATCGCTGTCCAGATCTTCAAACAGATCGCTGAGATCATCGGTCTGGCCCAGCTCTTCTGCCTTCTCGTCGGAGTTTTCCATGGTATACCCATCCATTTCCCCGGTTTCCACATTCTGTTCATCGAAGTGCACCGGCATATTGGGCAGGTAATCGTCATCGTCAAAGTTTTGCTTCAGGTCGATTTCGTTGCCGTCCACATCCAGTACCCGGACATCCAAAGCCAAGCTCTGGAGTTCCTTCACCAAAACCTTGAAGGATTCCGGCACACCGGGAGTGGGAACGTTTTCGCCCTTCACAATGGCCTCGAAGGTCTTGACACGGCCTTCCACGTCGTCAGACTTCACCGTCAGGATTTCCTGAAGGGTGTAGGCGGCACCGTAGGCTTCCAGGGCCCACACTTCCATCTCACCGAAACGCTGACCGCCGAACTGAGCTTTACCGCCCAGAGGCTGCTGGGTGACCAGAGAGTAAGGACCGGTGGACCGGGCGTGGATCTTATCGTCAACCAGGTGGTGGAGCTTCAGGTAGTACATGACACCTACGGTAACGGGATTGTCGAACTGTTCGCCGGTGCGGCCATCGTAGAGGATGGTTTTACCGGATTCGTCCAAGCCTGCTTCCTTCAGCAGATCCCGGATGCCGCTCTCCTTAACGCCGTCAAAGACGGGAGTCATGACCTTGATACCCAGTTCCCGGGCAGCCCGGCCCAGATGCACTTCCAGCACCTGTCCGATGTTCATACGGCTGGGCACGCCCAAGGGGTTCAGCACAATGTCCAGAGGAGTGCCGTCGGGCAGGAAGGGCATATCTTCCTGAGGCAGAATCCGGGACACAACGCCCTTGTTTCCGTGACGGCCGGCCATTTTGTCGCCTACGCTGATTTTACGTTTTTGGGCAATATAGCAGCGGACTTCGCAGTTGACACCGGGTTTCAATTCCGGTGCATTATCCCGGTGATACACCTTTACGTCTACCACCGTACCATAAGCGCCGTGAGGCACCTTCAAAGAGGTATCCCGCACTTCTCTGGCCTTTTCACCAAAGATAGCCCGGAGCACCCGCTCTTCGGCGGAGAGTTCGGTTTCGCCCTTGGGAGTGACTTTACCCACCAGGATGTCCCCGGCACGGACTTCGGCGCCCACTCGGATGATGCCATTCTCATCCAGATCCTTCAGCATATCTTCGCCCACGTTGGGGATGTCCCGGGTAATTTCTTCCGGCCCCAGCTTGGTGTCTCTGGCTTCGGTGGAATATTCTTCAATGTGAATGGAGGTGTACACGTCATCCCGCACCAAACGTTCGTTGAGCAGAACGGCGTCTTCGTAGTTGTAACCTTCCCAGGTCATAAAGCCCACCAGTGCGTTCTTGCCCAGGGAAATTTCACCCTGGCTGGTGGCGGGACCGTCGGCAATGACCTGACCCTTATGGACCCGATCGCCCTTGCTGACGATGGGACGCTGGTTGGTACAGGTGCCGGCGTTGGACCGCAGGAATTTGATAATGGGGTAGTTGTAGATTTCCCCGTCGTCACCGCGAACGTCGATGTGAGTGGCGTCTACGCCGGTGACGACGCCGTCTGCCTTACAGAGCACCACGGCGCCGGAATCCACAGCTGCCTTGTATTCCATACCGGTGGCCACAATGGGAGCTTCGGTCTTCAACAGCGGCACAGCCTGACGCTGCATGTTCGCACCCATCAAAGCACGGTTGGTATCGTCGTTTTCCAGGAAGGGGATCATGGCGGTTGCAATAGATACCATCATCCGAGGGCAGACATCCATGTAGTCTACCATCTCGTTTTTCACTTCCAAGATCTGATCCCGGTAACGAGCGGTGACACGGGACTTCATGAAGTGGCCTTCGTCGTCCAAAGGTTCGTTGGCCTGGGCAACAATGAACTCGTCCTCCACGTCGGCGGTCATGTACACCACTTCATCCAGCACCCGGCCGGTTTCCTTGTCTACCTTCCGGTAGGGAGCTTCGATGAAGCCGTACTCGTTGATCCGGGCGAAGCTGGCCAGATAGGAAATCAAGCCGATGTTGGGACCTTCGGGGGTTTCAATGGGACACATCCGTCCGTAGTGGGAGTAGTGTACGTCACGAACCTCAAATCCGGCCCGGTCACGGGACAAACCGCCGGGGCCCAGAGCGGACAAACGACGCTTATGGGTCAGTTCCGCCAGAGGGTTGTTCTGGTCCATAAACTGGCTCAAGGGAGAGGAGCCGAAGAATTCCTTGATGGCGGCCACCACCGGGCGGATGTTGATCAGCGCCTGGGGGGTCACCTGCTCCATGTCGTTGGCCTGGGTGGACATCCGTTCCCGAATCACCCGTTCCATCCGGGACAGGCCGATGTGGAACTGGTTCTGCAGCAATTCACCTACGCAGCGGATCCGGCGGTTGCCCAAATGGTCGATGTCGTCCACCGTACCTACGCCGTAGGCCAGGGTGTTCAAATAGTTGACGGTAGCGAAGATGTCATCCTTGATGATGTGTTTGGGAATCAAACGGCCCAAATTCTTGCGGATGGCTTCCTCGATTTCTTCCTGAGAATCATTCTGATCCAGGATTTCCTTCAACACCGAGAAGCGCACCTTCTCCTTGATGCCCAAGGCAACCTTGTCCACCGGCACAAAGTCGGTGATTTCCACCATGCCGTTGGAGATCAGCTTGATCTTGACGGTCTCGCCGCCCTCTTCCACATTGATCCAGACAGCGCTGACACCGGTCTTTTCAATTTCCTGAGCGCGCTCGCGGCTGATCTTTTCGCCTGCTTCCGCCAACAATTCGCCGGTGAGGGGGTCGATGACGTTTTCCGCCACAACCTGTCCCGCCAGACGGGGAGAAAGAGCCAGTTTCTTGTTGTACTTATACCGGCCCACCTTGCTCAGTTCGTAACGGCGTTCGTCGAAGAGCAGAGGTACCAGGTGCTTTACCGCACTTTCAATGGTGGGCGGTTCACCGGGACGCAGCTTCTTATACACTTCCAGCAGAGCTTCATCCCCGTGTTTGGTGACATCCTTATTAAAGATAGTGGCGGCAAGCTGACGGTCTTCGCCGAAGATCTCGTAGATTTCCTGATCGCTGCCCTGGGCGCCGGGAACCAGGCCCATGTTAAAGTCCGCGCTCACCTGATCCGGATCCATATCATCCCGCACGACCAGCAAAGCCCGCAGGAATGTGGTGATGGGGATCTTCCGGTTTTTATCGATCCGCACATAGAAATAATCGTTGGAATCGGTTTCGTATTCCAGCCAGGCACCCCGGTTGGGAATGACCGTGGTAGTAAACAGCTTTTTACCGGTCCGGTCGAAGGTATTGGCGTAATACACGCCGGGAGAACGAACCAGCTGGGATACGATGACACGTTCCGCACCATTGATCACAAAGGTGCCGGCGTCGGTCATAATGGGGAAATCCCCCATGAAGATTTCGCTTTCCTTAATTTCTCCGGTCTCTTTGTTTTCCAACCGTGCCGTAACCCGCAAAGGGGCCGCAAAGGTAGCATCCCGCTCTTTGCACTCGATCACGTTGTACTTGTACTCGCCCCGATTGAGTCGGTAACTGGGGAAACTCAGCGCCAGGGTACCGTTGTAATCGGTAATCTCCCCCACATCTTCGAATACTTCCTTCAGCCCCTGGTCCAAAAACCACTGATAGGAATCCGTCTGGATTTCGATCAGGTTGGGCATCTCCAAGACTTCTTTGATCGTGGAGTAGCAGTACCGCTCGGTGGTTCCCTGTTTGACAATCTTGGCGTTTGGCATAGACTTCGATCACTCCATTCCAGTCTCTCTGACAGAGAAAAGCTGCCGTTTTCCTCTGTACGGTTGGCCGGGCGCAGCCGCGTTTTCTTGTTCGGAAAAAGAAAAATTTCGTATGGATGTACAAAAGAAACTTTCTTTTTCCGGAAAAGTTTGTCGGCTTTGTGCGTCGTTTTTTTCCGAAATCGAACTCGAAAATTCGATTCAGGGTCATAATTATCCATTATGATGCAATATAGCATTATACCGCAGAAATCAATTTTTTGCAACTGTAGGAGTGCACAAACTTTCAATGTAAATTTTGTGTAAAACGCAGAAATTGCGTCCCAGTATCTCTACAAAGACGCAATTTCCATCTCACTTTCTTGTGTTTCTTGCCTCACTTGAAAGAGAAGATCACCGGAGGCTTTCTTTGCGGCGGTTGAGGGTGCTCGTCCGCATAGCCCATGGACAGGGCCGCTACCAGTTCATAGCCCGGCAAAACACCGTGCTGCTGCTTAAAAGAAGGGGTGTTGCAAAAGTCCTGAGCAAAGCCGATCCAGCAGCAGCCGATCCCCTGTTCTGCCCCGGCTGCCATCACCTGAGCTGCTGCCAAGGAGCCGTCATAGACATACCAATGGGATTGGGTGTTGCCATAGATCAGCAGCACCGTGCCGGCCCGGTTAAAGACATGAAATTTGGGGTTGGTGTACCACTTTTCATATCGGGCCAGCCAAGGATATTGTTCCAGGTTTTCCTTCAGCCAAGCCTTGATGGTTTCACTCAAGGCATCAATCTCTTGCTTGTCGTCCAACACCAAAAATCCCCAGGGCTGTTCCCCGGAACCGGTGGGAGCCAGAGTGGCGATGCGGATCAGCTCCTCCATGGTCTCCTTAGAAATAGGACGGTCCTGGTAACGGCGGATGCTGCGGCGGGTGGTCAAATAGTCCATAAGTTCCATTTTGAGTACCTCCTAGCATTTAAGTTGGGATGGAAGTATCCGGGTTCTCTCCGCTCCATCCGGTAATGGGCATCGCTTCGATCTGCTTTAATTCCTGAGAGGACAGAACCAGCTCCTCCCGGCAGAGGTTTTCCTCCAGCCGTTGCTTAGAGGAAGCTTTGGGCAGTACCATCAAATCCTTTTGCAGCAGATAGGCCAGACAGATCCGGGCAGTGCTCACCCCGTGGGCCCGGGCGATTTCTTGCAGCAGAGGATCCTGCAGCACTCTGGCCCGTCCCAGCGGACTCCAGGCCTGGACTAAAATCCCGTTTTGCTTGCAGTAGTCCACTGCTGACCGCTGTAAATAACCGGGATGGCATTCCAATTGGTCCAGCACCGGCGCCACCCCGGTTTCCTCCAGCACCTTCAGATGATGGGGCAGGAAATTGCTCACCCCAATGGAGTGCACCAACCCCTGCTTTTGCAGATCAATCACCGCGTTCCAGCTTCCCAGCAGGGGCGTCTGCCAATCTTCCGGGCCGCCCTTAGTCCGGGGCCAATGGATCAAAAACACATCCAGATAGCCGCAGTCCAGCCGTTTTAAAGAAGCCAAAAAGGAGGCGGTTGTTTTTTCATAGCCCAATTCTGTATGCCACACCTTGGAGGCAATCTGGTACTCTTCCCGCTTCAAGCCGCTGTCTTTCAGGGTCTTCCCCACCAATTCTTCATTAAAGTAGTAAGCGGCGGTGTCGAAATAACGGTAACCTGCCTCCACCGCCAGAGGAAGGGCAGCAGCCGTCTCCCCTGCCAGATAGGTGCCAAAGCCCACCGCCGGAACCAATGTGCCGTCGGACAACCGGTATTGTTTCATAGCAATGCCCCCTGATAAAAGAATTTCTACTGCTATTTTACCATAGGCTACCGCCAATTTCCATGAATTTTTTGAGGAATGTCCGAGTTTTTCAGTACACCTTCCCATTCTCCTCTTCCGCTTTGACAAAGGTTGGGCCGGTAGTCTATAATGGTTTTGCAGAAAGATTAACTATTAAAAGTCAAGCCCTAAAAAGAGAGAAGGAGTGGAAAAACGGATGGTGCAAAAAGGGTATAGCAAAGCAGAGGCCCGAGAGGACCCCGGCAGACTATCTGGATAGAAGTCATTTTGCGGGACAAT
>DXWR01000020.1 GCA_019416775.1 Oscillospiraceae bacterium
ATACCATGGGGGTGAAGCTGGCGGGCAGCTATCAGTTTACCGCCGCCGACCCCTATGCGGACACCACCACCCTCAACTGGACCTACGGGGGATTCCGGGGCCCCGGCCACGGCGTGCCTTTTTACGATCCCGACACCGGACGGTACTATTTCTGCCACCATGTCCGGGACGGCGCCAAAGCCTATTCCAAGCGCCATACCTGGGAGGGCAAGACCAGCTTTACCAAGCACTTTATGATGATTCGCCAGATGGTGTTTGTGGGAGGCTGGCCGGTGTTCAGCCCGGAGGATTTTGCCGGGGAAGATCAGGGCTTGATCCCTGCCGACTGCCTGCCGGGGAACTGGGAATTCATCCATTTCCCGGAAAAGAACGACCGTCCCAAAAAGGGAAAGCCCGGCGTCTTGAAGGAAGACGGCACCGGGACTTGGATGGACAAAAAGGCCATGACCTACCAGTATGACCCGGAACAGAACCTGTTGACCATCCACGGCAAAAAACAGACCGTCACCGGCCGGGTGCTGAAGTGCTACGATCTGGAAAACAGCTGCCCCACCATCTGCTTCACCGGTTTGACCGATGGGGGAGAGGCCATCTGGGGCAAGCTGCTGAGAGAATAAGGACGAAAATTTGAAAAAATAGCCAGAAAAAACACTCCAATGGAGGGGAGAGGTTCCCGGACCATTGGAGTGTTGCTTTGTCTTGCTGCGTTTTATGGTTGGAGGGTAGTGCTGTGCTTTTTGGAAAAGACCCGGACTAATCCCAGGATCACCCCGATCAGCATCAGCACCAGGCTGACTCCCATCAGGATCAGATAGATCCAAAAGCCCAGCTGCCCGAAAAACAGCTCATAGACATGGGTCAAAACGCAGACCAAAAGGCCCACGGCCGCTACAATGAGCCAAATATATCGCTTCATTCCCTTGCTCCTTTCCCGTTACAGCAGATCTTCCTGGTACACCGCCCGGCTGCCGCCGGTAAATTTGACCCGGGTGCGGGCGCAGACTAGGTGGGCGTGGCCGATGTGATCCAGATCCAGACGGAGGGGCACTGCCACCGGTTTCAGGTGCATTCCAATGAGGGTGTCGCCGATATCCATACCGCAGTGGGCTTGGATTCTTTCCACCGCTACCGGGTGGGTGAACCGGGCCCAGGCGGTGGTGCCGAAGCTGCCCCCTGCTTTGGGCTGGGGCACTGCATTCACCTGCTCTAACCCGTACTGTTCCATACATTCTTCTTCCACAATCAGGGCTCGGTTTAAATGCTCGCAGCATTGGGCAGCCAGATACATTCCGTGCTGCTGCACCACCGGATACAGGCCGTCGAAAATGGCTTGGGCGATCTCCAAAGCGGAGTGGGAACCGATGCGGTAACCTCCCGCTTCGCTGGAGGAACAGCCCACCACCACAATCTGTCCCGGCTTGGTGTGAGCCTGCTCCAAAAGCTGGGTCATGGCCTGTGTTGCCTGCTGGGACAGCGTTTCTAAGAATTCCATGATAACATTCCTCCCATCGAAACTGCCTGTTTCTATGATACCAAAACATCCGGCTGGGTTTCCACCGGTTTTCGCCGCCGGGCGAAATGCCGTTTCTGCGTTTGGACGGCAAGGTGGGAACCGTAATGATTGCCTCTGCAATCATTATAGCATGGCAGGCTCACCGGCGCAAGGTGAATCGGGCGGGGAAGCTCCCTATCCCTTGATCGGGAACACGGCGCCGGTCTGGGACCGTTTGCACCTGCTGCATGGGGTGGCAAACCCTTGCCGCTGGTTTGTTTGGAACTGGGAAGGCCGAGGTGGGGAACAAACCGTCCAGTCAGGATATCTGCCCCAATTGACAGTTTCAGGAAATGCGGTGAGACGTTTTTTGCTTCTCTTTTTCTGCTAAAAATCTCCAGCTCTTTTCCCCAAAAACCCTTGAAAGAGAAGGGGATTTTTGTTATACTTATGATAGTTAATTCTGTTGTTTTTCAAAAACAGCTTGGTTCATTCCCACGGAAATCGGAAAGAAAGGAAGTCCGCTCATGGATATGCGAGGAATCTACACATCGGTCACCAAACTCCGCCGTCAGGTTTTTACTGAAATTGCCCGTCTGGCCTACGAAGGCGGGGACCTGTCCAAAATCGAGGAACTCCCCTACAAAATCGTCCCCGGCGAGGTAGCCACCTACCGGGAAAGTATCTTCCTGGAACGGGCTATCATCGGTGAACGGCTGCGTCTGGCCATGGGCCTGCCGGTGCGCCCCATCACCCAGCACGCTCCTTTGGCCCAGGGAATTGAAGAGGCTGCCAAGCCGGATAAATACTACGATCCTCCGCTGGTGAACATTATTTCCATTGCCTGCCATTCCTGCCCCCGGACCAAGGTGCTGGTCACCGACGGCTGTCAGGGATGTCTGGCCCGGCCCTGTGTGGAAATCTGCCCCAAAAAGGCCATTTACCAGCATCACGGACGCAGCCACATTGACCCGGACAAGTGCGTCAAGTGCGGCAAATGCGTGGAGGTCTGCCCCTATCACGCCATCATCAAGCAGGAACGGCCCTGCGAAGCTGCCTGCGGCATGGGCGCCATCTCCAGCGACGAACTGGGCCGCTGCTCCATTGATTACAGCAAGTGCGTTTCCTGCGGACAGTGCATCGTCAACTGTCCCTTCGGCGCCATTGCCGACAAGAGCCAGATCTTCCAGCTGATCCAGGCCATCAAACGGGGCGACGAAATGATCGCCGCCGTGGCTCCCGCCTTTGTGGGACAGTTCGGTCCCCGGGTCCATGCGGAACAGATCAAGGAAGCCATGAAGGAAATGGGCTTTGCCGGCATCTACGAAGTGGCCGTGGGCGCCGACCTGTGCACCATTGAGGAAGCCCGGGACTTTATGGAAAAGGTTCCCGCCGAACAGCCCTGGATGGGCACCTCCTGCTGCCCGGCTTGGAGTGTTATGGCCAAAAAGACCCTGCCGGACAAAGCCAGCTACATCTCCATGACCCTGACCCCCATGGTGCTCACCGCCCGTCTCATCAAAAAGGAACACCCCAACGCCAGAGTGGTGTTTATCGGGCCCTGCTCCGCCAAGAAGCTGGAGGCGTCCCGGCGGAGTGTGCGCAGCGACGTGGACTTTGTGCTGACCTTTGAGGAACTCCGGGGTATGCTGGAAGCCAAGGGCATCGATCTGGAGACGGTGAAGGAAGAGGACGTGTCCCAGCGCTTCAGCGACGGCAGCGGTGACGGCCGTGGCTTTGCCGTCGGCGGTGGCGTGGCCAGTGCGGTGGTCAACGCCATCAAGCGTATGGATCCGGACCGGGAAGTGAAGGTGGACTCCGCCCAAGGCTTGAAGGAGTGCCGGAAGATGCTGATGCTGGCCAAAGCCGGCAAGCGGGACGGCTATCTGCTGGAAGGCATGGCCTGTCCCGGCGGCTGCGTGGCCGGCGCAGGCACCCTGCTGCCGGTGGCCAAGAGCACGGCCATTGTGGGGCTTTACAAGAAGGCCGCACCGGTGCAGCAATCCATGGACAGCAAGTTCGCGGAATTGGCGGACGAGATTTACAAATAAAACCAACAGGGCCCCAATCCCCTGACCCTTTTTCCACCGGAGAGAACCTTCTCCGGTGGTTTTTTTCCAGTTATCGGGAATTGGTAAATTTGGGATTTGCAAGATCTCTGTGGGAGCGGATCCCCCCTGGCGGCCGTTTTTTCAGGAAACACGGCAGGTTTGAAATAATACTACTAAAACGGTATATTTATCTTTGTCACTTTTGCCGAAATTTCCCGGCAGGCAAATTGGACTCTTGACTTGAGGGGAGGAAGGAGATACAATAGGGTATGCACCCAATCGATACGATATATAGTGGGTTTCCAGAATTCGGATACTATATTTAGAATACAGATAGCGAGGCGTTCCCTATGAAAATCATCAAACGAAGCGGTACTGAGGTTATCTTCGACATCACCAAGATCATTGCGGCAGTGCAGAAGGCCAACAAGGAAGTGGTTCCTGCCGACCGGCTGACCCAGGATCAGGTGGTGGAAGTGGCCAATAATGTCACCAACATTTGCAGCCAGATGGGACGCACCTTGAATGTGGAAGAGATTCAGGATTTGGTGGAAAACCAGATCATGGACATGAAGCACTTTGAAGTGGCCCGGAAGTATATTACCTACCGCTACAAGCGGGCCATGGTGCGCAAGGCCAATTCCACCGACGAACAGATTTTAAGCCTGATCGAATGTGAAAACGAGGAGGCCAAGCAGGAAAACTCCAACAAGAACCCGGTGGTAAACAGCGTTCAGCGGGACTACATGGCCGGTGAGGTGAGCAAGGACATTACCCGGCGGTTCCTGCTGCCGGAGGAGGTGGTTCGGGCTCATGACGAAGGGGTGATCCACTTCCACGACGCCGACTACTTTGCCCAGCATATGCACAACTGCTGCCTGGTGAACCTGGAAGATATGCTGCAAAATGGCACCGTCATCAGCGAAACCATGATCGAAACCCCCAAGAGCTTCTACACTGCCTGCAACATCGCCACCCAGGCCATCGCCCAGATCGCCAGCAACCAGTACGGCGGCCAGAGCATCACCCTGTCCCATTTGGCCCCCTTTGTGGACGTGAGCCGGCAGAAGTTCCGCAAGCAGGTGGCCCAGGAATTCTTGACTGCCGGTTTGACCATCGACCAGGAGCAGATCAACCAGATTGCTGAAATGCGGGTCCGGGAAGAGGTGGCCAAGGGGGTCCAGACCATCCAGTACCAGGTGATTACCCTGATGACCACCAACGGCCAGGCGCCCTTTGTGACGGTGTTTATGTACCTGGACGAGGTGCCGGAGGGCCAGCTCCGGGAGGATTTGGCCATGGTGATCCGGGAAATGCTCCGTCAGCGGATCATGGGAGTGAAAAACGAAAAGGGCGTGTATATCACCCCTGCTTTCCCAAAGCTGATCTACGTGCTGGAGGAGGACAACATCCACCCCGACAGCAAGTATTGGGATCTCACCGTGCTGGCTGCCCGCTGCACCGCCAAGCGGATGGTGCCGGACTACATCTCCGAAAAGGTGATGAAGCAGCTGAAGGTGGACAAAAACGGGGAAGGCCACTGCTACACCTGCATGGGCTGCCGCAGCTTTTTGACCCCCTATGTGGACGAAAACGGCAAACCCAAGTACTACGGCCGGTTTAACCAGGGTGTAGTGACCCTGAACCTGGTGGACGTGGCCTGTTCTTCCGGCAAGGACATGGATAAGTTCTGGAAGATCCTGGACAGCCGCCTGCAACTGTGCTACAAGGCTTTGATGTGCCGGCACAACCGGTTGAAGGGCACCCCCTCCGACGTGGCCCCCATTCTGTGGCAGAACGGCGCTCTGGCCCGTCTGAAGAAAGGGGAAACCATCGACAAGCTGCTGTACGGCGGCTACTCCACCATCTCTTTAGGCTATGCGGGGCTGTGCGAATGTACCCGGTATATGACCGGCAAGTCCCACACCGACCCGGAAGCCACTCCCTTTGCCCTGGCGGTGATGCAGCGGCTCAACGACGCCTGCGCCCAGTGGAAGGCAAAGGAAAACATCGACTTCAGCCTCTACGGCACCCCCCTGGAATCCACCACCTATAAGTTTGCCAAGTGCCTGCAAAAGCGGTTCGGCATCATTCCCGGGGTCACCGACAAAAACTATATCACCAACAGCTATCACGTCCATGTCACTGAGGATATCGACGCCTTCACCAAGCTGAGCTTTGAGAGCCAGTTCCAGAAGCTGAGCCCCGGCGGCGCCATCAGCTATGTGGAGGTGCCCAACCTCCAGGACAACGTGGAGGCGGTGCTGGCGGTGATGGAGCACATCTACGACAACATTATGTACGCGGAACTGAACACCAAGAGCGATTACTGTCAGAAGTGCGGCTACGATGGAGAAATCCAGATCGTGGCGGACGAGGACGGCAAACTGGTGTGGGAGTGCCCCAACTGCCATAACCGGGACCAGGATACCATGAACGTGGCCCGGCGGACCTGCGGCTATATCGGCACTCAGTTCTGGAATCAGGGCCGCACTCAGGAAATCAAGGAACGGGTGCTGCACCTGTAAGAGATCAAGGAGGAACTTAGGTTGAACTACGCCGAGATCAAAAAGGTGGATGTGGCCGACGGCACCGGTGTGCGGGTGAGTTTGTTTGTGTCCGGCTGCACCCATCACTGTCCCGGCTGCTTCAATGAGGAAACCTGGGATTTTTCCTACGGCAAGCCCTTCACCCCCGCAGTGGAGGAGGAGCTGCTGGCTGCCTTGGATCACCCCTATATCGCCGGGCTGACCCTGCTGGGGGGCGAGCCCATGGAACCACAGCACCAGCGGGCGCTGCTGCCCTTTTTGAAGAAGGTGAAGCAGCGGTTTCCCCAAAAGGACATCTGGTGCTACTCCGGGTACACTCTGGAGGAACTGCTGGGGGAAAGCCGGGCTCACTGCGAAGCCACCCGTCCCATGCTGGAAACGATGGATGTGCTGGTGGATGGGGAGTTTATCCAGGCCCAGAAGGATATTACCTTGAAGTTTCGGGGGTCGGCCAACCAGCGGATCATTCTGTTGAAGCCCACCTTGGAGACGGGAGAGATTACACTGAGCCCGCTGAATGAGAAATAACTTGAAGTTTTTTGATGAAACTTTTTTTCAAAAAAGTTTCTCAGGGGTGTGGGGGAGAATCCCCCATAACAATTCGGAGTCCATTAAAAGGGTCCGTGGCAGGGCAATCATGTAGCCTGGCTGGAGGATGCCAGAGCCGGAAACCGCCCGCCAATGGCCGAAGGCCGGGGTGGGTCAAAACGGAACGGATGCCAATTCGAGCCATAGGATTCCGGTTTGACCAGCTTGTTGCCTGCGGCAAGGCAGCTGGCGCTTTCCGGTTCTAACATCCACCGGCTGGGCTACATTGGCGCCCTGCCACGGACTCTTTTAAAATACTCCGGTTTCTTTGCAGGGTTAAGTTCCATCGGTTTTTGCGAAGCAAAATGACGGCCGGCCTTTTGGGCCGTCAAGATGGGACTTAGAAATGTCGTAGACGTTTCGCGCCCACTGCACCCCAGCAGCTTTTTGTAGAAAAGCGAAACAAGCCTTCGGCGTGTTTCTGACCAAAAACTTTTAAGTTGGCTTTTTCCATTTCCTTCCATTTTCTGTATGATTCCATCCAATCTGCCCATACTAACCAACAGGTTAGGAAAGGCGGGTTTTGGTATGTATAAGGTGGATTTGTGCGGGGTGAACACCTCCCAGCTGAAGGTGCTCAAGGAATCGGAGAAGGTGGAGCTGCTTAAACAAATGCAGGCAGGGGACCCCACTGCCCGGGAAAAACTGATCACCGGCAACTT
Source organism: Oscillospiraceae bacterium (assembly GCA_019416775.1). GTDB lineage: Bacteria > Bacillota > Clostridia > Oscillospirales > Ruminococcaceae > Egerieicola. The sequence continues at coordinate 7,343 of DXWR01000020.1, forward strand.
AAAGTTGGTGCTCAGCGTGATCCAGCGGTTTGACCGCCGGGGGGAAAATCCCAACGACCTGTTCCAGGTGGGGTGCATCGGGCTGATGAAGGCCATCGACAACTTCGATCTCAGCCAGGGGGTGCGGTTTTCCACCTACGCCGTCCCTATGATTATCGGGGAGCTGCGGCGGTATTTGCGGGACTTCAACCCGGTGCGGGTGAGCCGGTCGTTACGGGACACCGCCTACCGGGCCATGAACGCCAAAGAAAAGCTCACCGCCAAGCTGGACCGGGAGCCCACCGCTCAGGAAATTGCCCAGGAGCTGGATCTGCCGAGAACTGAGGTGGTGCTGGCCCTGGAATCCATGGTGGGGCCTGTCTCT
>DXWR01000200.1 GCA_019416775.1 Oscillospiraceae bacterium
CGGTGATGTCCTCTCCGTGACGGCGGAAGTGGTAATCCCCCAGGGTCACAGTGCCTTCCACATGGCAGTACTCCCTGCGGAAGATGGGGAACACCTCGTCGGCGCTCAGCTCCTTGTGGGCGTGGTCGGAGACGCTCTTGACCCGGTAGCCGAAGTGCTCCCGCATTTTCGGCGGCAGGTGGTAGCCGAACTTCTGCTCCAGCAGATAACCGATGCCGCCCTTGCCGGACTGGGAGTTGATCCGGATTACGTCCTTCTCGTATTCCCGGCCCACATCCTTGGGGTCGATGGGCAGATAAGGCACCGTCCATTGATGGAGGTTCTTTTCCTTGCGCCAATCCATACCCTTGGCAATGGCGTCCTGGTGAGATCCGGAGAAGGCGGCAAACACCAGCTTGCCCGCATAGGGCTGACGGTCGCCCACCGGCATTTTAGTAGCCTTTTCGTAGGCAGTCACCGTTTCGTTCATGTTGGAGAAGTCCAGTTTCGGGTCGATACCGTGGCTGAACAGGTTCATGGCCAGGGTGACGATGTCCACGTTGCCGGTGCGTTCCCCGTTGCCGAAAAGGGTGCCTTCCACCCGGTCGGCGCCTGCCAACAGACCCAGCTCGGTATCCGCCACGGCGCAGCCCCGGTCATTGTGGGGGTGGAGGGAGATGATCACGTTTTCCCGGTCGTGGAGGTGCTTGCTCATGTATTCCACCTGGCAGGCATAGACGTGGGGAGAACTCATCTCCACCGTTACCGGCAGATTGATGATCACCGGACGCTCCTTGGTGGGCTTCCAGATGTCGATGACCCGGTTGCAGATTTCCAGGGCAAATTCCGGTTCGGTGCCGGTGAAGGATTCCGGGGAGTACTCAAAACGGTAGTGATCCTCGTAGCCCTTCACGTACTGGTTGAACAACTCCGCCCCGGTGACGGCGATGTCGATGATGGCATCCTTATCCTTCTTAAACACCTGTTCCCGCTGGGCCACGCTGGTGGAGTTGTACAGGTGGACAATGGCGTGCTTGCAGCCTTTGAGGGCTTCAAAGGTGCGCTTGATGATGTGTTCCCGGGACTGGGTCAGCACCTGGATGGTGACGTCGTCGGGAATCATGTCCTTTTCAATCAAGGTGCGGAGAAATTCAAATTCTGTTTCGCTGGCAGCAGGGAATCCCACTTCAATTTCCTTAAAGCCGATCTGCACCAGATACTGGAAGAAGTCCAGCTTTTCCTCCAAGCTCATGGGCACCACTAAAGCCTGGTTGCCGTCCCGCAGATCCACGCTGCACCAGATGGGGGCCTTGTCTACGGCGTCCTTTTTCACCCAGTCGTAGCAGGGTTCCGGGGGGAGAAAAAATCCCTTTTGATACTTGTCTGCGTTTTTCATTTGGTACACTCACCTTTCCTCGCTGAACTGTCAGCGAAACCAAATCAGGACTCTTTGGATGGGTGGGTCAAACTAGAAAAGAGAGGTTTTTTCCGGCACAAAAAAACCTTCATCTAATTGCAGCGAAAACTGCAAAGAGACGAAGGCTAAACTCCGTGGTACCACTCTTCTTGACACTTTTTGTGTCCACTCAACCGAAGATCGGCAGAAAATCTGCGAATCCCGACCCCCGATAACGGAGGGGCATTCCGTTCCCACCTACTGAGGGTTTCCCCCGTTGGGCGGACAGCTAAAGAGCCAGCCAAACAAGCCCCCGTCTCCGCCTTACACCAGCCGGCGGTTCTCTGGGCACAGAGCACTTGTTCTTCTCTCTTATCCTCGCCTTTTTCCTATTATGGGTTCTATTGTACCAGACAGGGTAAGATTTGTCAACCGGTTTTTGGGAGGAGGATGAAAAAGGAAAAGAAAACCCCGGGATCGGCAGGGGGATAAAAACGAAAACCCCCTAAAAAGTTTGGATTCTTCCAAAACAAAACCTGCCTTCCCACCCAGGCACAGCCCATCCTTTTTGTCACCTCTTCCCCTTTGCCATCTTGCCCACCGCTTCCACCAGTCGTTCCGCCTCGGCAGGGGTGTTAAAGGCGCCGATGCTGCACCGCACCGCTCCTTCCTCCAAAGTACCCAGCTGGGCGTGAGCGGAGGGGGCGCAGTGAAGTCCGCCCCGAAGGGCAAACCCCTTCTGCCCCAGCACATTGGCGGCCTGCTGACTGGTGTAGCCGGAGATGTTAAACAGCATCAACGGCATCCGCTCCCCTGCTCGGTAGCCTTGGGTGTACACCTTCACCCCGGAAATCCGGCTCAGCCCCTGCTCCAGCTTCCGGCAGAGAGCCAGCTCCCGTTCCAGGGCGGCCTGCCCTAACTGTTTGCGCCAAACCACCCCTGCTCCCAAACCCAGAATGCCGGGGGTATTCAGGGTGCCGGGTTCCAAACGATCGGGATAAAACTCCGGCATAGCCGGGTCGGCGCTGTTGCTGCCGGTGCCGCCGTAAAGAAG
>DXWR01000201.1 GCA_019416775.1 Oscillospiraceae bacterium
AGGAACCGCTATGACCCAATCGCAAGCCACACTTTGCCGCACTCGTTACCCCATTATGCTGATCCACGGCGTAGGCGCTCGGGACAGCCTGGACCGCTGTTATTGGCGGCGGATTCCGGAGTATCTGCGTCAGCGAGGGGCGGTGGTGGAATTTGGCTTTCAGGACAGCTGGGCCACAGTGGAGCAGAACGCCGTCATGCTGGCCGCTCGGATCCAGTGGGTCTGCCGGGAATATGGCTGCGAAAAGGTCAACCTCATTGCTCACTCCAAAGGAGGCTTGGACGCCCGGTACGCCATCTCTGCCTTGGGAATGGAAGAGCGGGTGGCCAGCCTCACCACCCTTTCCACCCCTCACCACGGCAGCCGGACGGTGGACTTTTTCTTCCGGTTCAAGGGGATTCTGAAAGGGACGGGATCCATCCTCAACCGCTGGTATCGTCGCTGTGGGGACGCTGCCCCGGACTTCTACCATACCCTCTATCAGTTCACCACCGCTTTTGCTGCCCAATTTAACCGGCTATATCCCTTGCCGGAACCGGTGTACTGTCAAAGCTACGCCGCCACCCTTCGCTGCGGCTGGAGCAATGTGGCTTACTGGCTGCCTCATCTCTTTGTGCGGATGTTTGACGGAGAAAACGACGGCTTAGTCAGCCCCGATTCCGCTCGGTTTGGACAGTTCCAAGGGGTGTTGGAGAGCCCCCGCCGTGCCGGTATTTCCCACAGCGATTTGGTAGACGCCAAGGGCAGCTGCTTCACCCAGGAAAAACAGCCCGGCCGGGTCAGCGAGATCTGTGAGTTTTACCGGGATGTAGCCATTGGGCTAAAAGAAAAAGGATTTTAAAAAGGAGAGAAAACCTATGAAATTGAGCCTCTGCCAAATCAAACCGGATCGGAATTGGAAAACTTCTTTGGACCTTGCTTACCAAGCGTTGGAGCAGGCCGCAGATCAGGGAGCGGAACTGGCGGTTCTGCCGGAACTGTTTGTGATTCCCTATGAGTTTTCTCTAGTGGACGGCTGCGCCCAACCCATCGACGGCCCCATCGGGACCAGTTTGGCCGCTTGGGCCAAGGAGTATGGTTTGTGGCTGGTGGGAGGATCTTTTCCTTTGCTGGAAGGGGGACGGCGCTATAACGCCTGCCCGGTGTATTCTCCCACAGGGGAGTTGGTGGCTCTCCACAAAAAGATCCACCTGTTTGACATTAAGATGGACACCCTTTCGGTGCAGGAAGGAGACTGCTTTTCCCCCGGCCGGGAGGTGACGGTGTTTGACTCCCCCTGGGGAAAGATCGGCGTGGCCATCTGCTTTGATCTGCGGTTTCCCAACCAATTTTTATCTATGGCCAACCAGGGAGCCCGGCTGATGCTAGTCCCTGCCGCCTTTAATACCGTCACCGGCCCCCGGCACTTTCAGTTGCTGGCTCAGGCTCGGGCCATCGACAGTCAAAGCTTTGTGGCGGCCTGCTCCCCGGCTTTGGATCAAACTGCCGCCTACCATTCTTACGGCCACAGCTTGGCGGTCTCTCCCATGGGGAAGGTGCTGGGACAGCTGGACAGCCAGCCAGGGATTCTTACCATTTCGTTGGATTTGTCCCAGGCGGACAAGGTGCGGCAGAAATTGCCGGTGCTGTGCAATCAAGTGCCGGGATTGGACGGCCCAAACCTCTGAAAAAGGGGTAAAAGTAGATACCTGTCGAGAAAAGTCTTGTGCGAAAAGAAAATTGCACAAATTCAAAATTAAGAGAAAAGTAAAACCGTGTAACTCCACAATTTGAAAAAATCGAATTTCCAAGGATTTGACAATTCAGAATAGCGGGAGTATAATACATCGTGTTTAAACACCAATTTGTTTTTGCATTACAACGGGTTTGTTGAAGCGAAGTTGGAAAGGAAGGCAAAAAACAATGGCAAATGCTATTTACCAGATTAAAACAGCCAATGGCGCGCTTGCTCTGGAAGTGGTCAACACCACCCTGCAGCTGGGCAGTGTCACCGGCGCTGACAATCAGAAGTGGGAGATGACCGGGGAGAAGGACGGTCAGGTCAGCTTTATCAATGTGGAATCCAAGACTGCCATCGACGTGGCTATGATGGGCACCGAAAATGGCACTCCTGTGCATGTATGGCAGGTTCTGGACGATGCCATGACTCAAAAATGGATGGTCAAGGGCGAAAAGATCGTTTCTGCTTTTGCAGCAGACAAAGTGCTGGATGCCGGTATGTTCCCCTCTGAGG
>DXWR01000202.1 GCA_019416775.1 Oscillospiraceae bacterium
CCTTTCACTTTGCTAGGATGAAAGCGAAAATTTTATCTATCAATATTTTGGAGCAAATTGTAGTTTAAATTTATAATCGTAGTATAACATTCCCACTTGAAAAACATTTTGAATCGCTCTGAAAAACAACTAATTATAAAAAGCGATCCCATCTACCCAGATACAATCTGAAATAGATGGGATCTTTCAATCATTTCGGTGTTTTTCCCGCCATCAGCTTGTCTTACGGTTCGAAAACCGGTAAATACGCAGGAAGGCGAAGCAGTTAATCTTCCGGTATGGGAACGGACGGTTCTTTTCCCAATGCCAGCATCTGTTCTACGCTTTTCATGCACTGCATGGTCAGGGTATTGAAATATAACTTATCCTCCAATTTACCGAAGGGTTTGGCGGATTTCCCCGGATTCAAAAAAGGAGTCAGTTCCAGGCTGGTATACCCCAACCGGATTCGCTGGATTGCCTCCCTGAGGTTGTCCAAAAATTGAGTGAGGATCAGGTTGTCGTCGCCGCTGAACCGGCTTTTTCCGTGATACAGATAGCTGTAGATCTGCTCCATCTCCTGAATCAACTTTTGTTGAAGAGGGAGCAGCTGGCTGTAGTGGGTGCGCTGTTCCGGGGTAAGGTCGCTTTCCAGGGAAGCGGTAATTTCCTGTTCCAGAAGATGGGATTTTACCATCAGGTCCCGAAATTGGTTTAAGGATTCCCGCTTTCCCGCATCTGTGCGGATGAGCTCTACTATTTGCAGATCAAGATCAAAAAGCTGCTCCACGGTTTTGCGAAACTCCTTTTTGGTGGAATTGGGCAGCAAAAACCGGTTGGCCAACAAAGTGGTCAGGGCAGCCAGAAACACATAGGACAGCCGCAGCAGAATAGCAAAGTCCAGATCCAAACGTATGGTGGTGAGGGCCATGGCAAAGCAAGTGGTGTACATGGGCAGGGTCCAGGAGGTCATAGGGACATAGTACATCAATCCGCTCATGAACAGCACCACGACAGCCCGCCCGGCCATGGAATCAAACAGCCCCAGCAGCACAAAACTCATGACCAGTCCCACCATGGTGCCGAGGATGCGGTTGTTGATCTTCATCAGGCTTTCTTCCGCATAGGGCATCAGCATTAAAAAGGCGGACATGGGATACCAATAAGCCTGCTCCAATCCTGTAATCTGGCAGAACGAGAAGGCAACGCAGAGCACCACGCCCAGCCGCAGGGCAAATCGAATGTGGATTTGGTCCAGGTTAAAGTGCAGCCGCCAACGAGCTTTTCCGTATTTCTGTTCCGGCACCTTCCAACTGCCCTGCCTTTTCAAAACCTTGCGGTGGAAATAGGCTTTTTCCCGCTGGATCAAGCAGAATCCCAGCAGGCGCAGAATGGCCTGCATGGCTTCCTCCTCTTCCGGGCTGGAAAGGTGGTTCTCTGCGGCAAAGCGTTTGATTTTCCGCACCAGTCCCCGGCGCCCCGGTTGGTTGAACCCTTGGGATGCCTCCCACAACAGCTGGCCCAGACGGGAAAAATAGGCTTTTTCCGAGGCTGGCAGAGGACGGGGATTGGTATAAAAGGTGCAGAGAAAGTAGTGAAACCGCTGAAAGAGAAGCATGCACCAATAGTTAATTTTGCCGTAGTCATCCGCCAGATAGGAAAAATTCCGGGAGGAATACACCACACGGCTCATGTGGGCAATCATGGCGGGAATGGTATCCCGGTCAGAGGAAATGTCCCTTCGCTGGGCCAGCAGCTCCATTTTTTCGGACAGCACCTCCAACCCTTGCCGGACGGTGGCGAAGTTCCTCTTTTTTCGGATGCGGCAGCTATGAAGCCAGAGAAAAAGGGTAATCATCCCAAAGCAGTAAAGCAGCGCCAAAAGCTGGGTTCCAAGCTGCGGAAGGGTAACGGGCATCATCTGCAAAAACACAAATTCCATGCCGTACACAAAATAGGCTTTGGGATTGAATTTGTCCGACAGCAGTCCCACCAGCAGAAAGGGCACTCCGAAATTTAAAATGATACAAAGGGGCAGGTTTCGGGTGGCCAAAAAAGCTGCCAGACAAACCAAAACGCAGATAAAACCAATGCGAAACTGCGCCCGCAGGGAAAATTCCTGGGTATGCCGCTGGCTGAAGATCAGCACCAGTACGGATGGAAGGATGATGTAATTCATGCCAAACAGCAGCCATACCGATAAGGTCAAAAACAACGACACCAAAATAGTGGGGTAGTTTTCCTGCCATTGGCGGCAGAGTTTCACTTTGGTTTTTTGAATGCGGCGGTGG
>DXWR01000203.1 GCA_019416775.1 Oscillospiraceae bacterium
GATGTGTATAAGAGACAGGTATTATATTAGGGAGGTGAGAAGCATGAACAACTCTTTTGTTCGTTCCAGAATCACGGAACTGCGTCTGAAACGGGGCGTTTCCGAATATCAGATGAGTTACGATCTGGGACACAGCCGAGGATATATCAACAATATTTCTTCCGGCAAAAGTCTGCCTTCCATGGCAGAATTTTTATCCATTTGTGATTATTTCAACATCACTCCCATGGACTTCTTTGACGAAGGCCAGGAGAACCCGGAGCTGCTGGCAAAAACTTTCAAAAAGTTTCGCAGCCTGAACGAAACCGATTTGAAACTGGTGGAAAGCCTGGTCAATCGGCTTCTGGTGAATAACGAAAAAGATAAATGATCACAAACCCTTTCTGCGGCCGTTCCCCCAGGTTCGGTCGCAATTTTTTATAGGCTGCACTTCCAAAGCCGCAGGCTTCAAACCAAAGGTGCAGCCGGGAGGATTGGATGGAAACCAGTTTATTCTGCTGCCCTCTCTGCGGCGGTACTCTTTCCCGTCAAGACCGCAGCCTGATCTGCCCCAAAGGGCACTGCTTCGACCTCTCCAAAGAAGGCTACACCAACCTGCTGCCGGTGGGGCAGAAACACGCCAAATTTCCCGGGGATGATCCGGGGATGGTAGCGGCGAGAAGCCAATTCTTGGCGGCAGGATACTACCTTCCTCTGCGCCGGGCGTTGGAACAGGCAGCGCTGGAGTTTTGCCAAACACGGCATCAACCTGTGCTGGTGGACTGCGGATGCGGGGAGGGTTACTATACCGCCGGGCTATATCACTGCTTGGAAGAAGCAGGACTGAACCCGCTGGTAGCGGGATTTGATATCTCTAAATTTGCCTTGCGCCGGGCCGCCAAGCAGCTTCCCCAAGGTGAATTTGCGGTGGCCAGCGTCCATCACATCCCCCTGCCGGACCATTGTGCTGATCTGTTGGTAGACGTTTTCTCCCCCTTGGACATTGGGGAGTTCCGGCGAATCCTCAAGCCGGGCGGCGGGTTTTTCTATGTGGTGCCGGGACCTAAACATCTCTGGGAGCTAAAGGAAATTCTTTATCAAACCCCCTACGAAAACGTGGAGAAAAAAGTAGAGTATCCTGGATTCTGCTACCAAAAGATCCTGCCGGTGGACTACACTATGCACCTGAAAACTTCTCAGGCCATTCAGGCCCTGTTCCAGATGACCCCGTATTACTGGAAAACACCCCGGGCGGGAAAGGAAGCTCTGGCTCAAGTGGAGAGCCTGACCTGCCGGGTGTCCTTTGATATTCACTGCTTTACCGCAGAATAATTTCATGTTGGAGGAATTGCCATGAAAACTCTATTAGCCGTATTGGGAAGCACCCGTCCGGGCAGTGTCTCCCACCAAGTGGCCAACCAGGTGATTGCCGGTGCCAAAAGTGCCGGGTATCAGGTTTTGGAATACCACATCAACGAACTGGACTTCAAAGGATGTCTGGGCTGCGGCGCCTGCCGGAAGATGGGTAAGGACTGCATCCAAAAGGACGGCTTGACCCCCATCCTGTCTGCACTACATCAAGGGGACGCCCTGCTGGTCAGTGCTCCCAACTACTATTCCCAGGTCAGCGGACAGATGATCGCCTTTTTAAACCGGCTGTACTGCATGACCAATGCGGACCACACCAACCGCCTCCCTGCGGGGAAAAAATTGATTACCATCTTTTCTCAAGGCGCCCCGGAAGGCTACCCCAAATACCAGCCCACCTACGCTTGGTACAACCAATGTCTCACCTCCAAAGGGCTGGAATTGGCCGGCACCATCAATGTGGGCGGCAACAGCGACCTGTCTCCGGAAGGAGAATTGATGCAGCGGGCTTACCGGCTGGGGGCGGAGTTATGACCGTTGTCACTCCCTGGGGAGAGCTCCCCCTTTCCCAAGCCGGGTACGGCTCCCCGGCAGACAGCGTGGAGCAGACCGAAACCGGCCTTCGTCTCACCACCTACACCATTCAATTTTGGGTAAAAGTGGAAGGACTGCCCCAGCCCATCCATCCGGTGCTGGTGCAGAGCTGTATGCATCCGGATCAGATCTCCATCCGGCCGTTGGTATTGGAAGTGGAGGGAGAAACCGCTTCCCTTTCCGGCTTGCAGGGGAGGTTTTCCTTTCCTGCCGCCGCCGCTGCCCTGACTTGGGAGCACTGGGCAGGCAAACTGCCGAACAATCCCCACTGCACCAACTGCGTTGGATGCGGAAAATGCTGCTAAAACAAAAAATGCGTCTTGCTGGAATTCCCTTCCGTACAAGACGCATTTATTTTGTCTCTCTTATTTCTTCTTCTTTTCCTTCCGGCTCTTCACCCCTTCGGTGATCAAACGCCAAATCTGGACAATGATGGAAGGAATAATGGAGAAGCCCACGATGACGCCGAAATGCACACCGGCCAGGCCAGCCACGTCAAACAGCCCTTCCAAACCGGGAATCAGCAGCACGCAGGCCAGCAGGGCCGCACCCAATAAGAAAGCGCCGATGCTGTACTTGTTGGTCAAAAAGCCCAGCCGCACCAGGGACTGATTGCCCCGGCAGCAGAAGCCGTACCACAGACGAGCCAGACAGATGGTGGCAAAGGACATGGTGCAGGCCACTTCCGGGCTGGTTTGCAGTCCAAAGAAGAAGGCGCCCATGGTGGCGATGGCGATCAGCACGCCCTGTAAGCCTACATCTCGGAGAAAATCCTTGGTGAGCAGGCTTTCCCGGCTGTCGCGAGGTTTCTGGCCCAGCAAGTCCCGGTTGCCCGGTTCCATGGCGATAGCCAAAGCGGGAAGGCTGTCGGTGAGCAGGTTGATGAACAGCAGCTGCACGGTGGTAAAGGGCTGTGCCAACCCGGCAATGGAGCAGAACAGCACGCACAGGATACCGGCGGCGTTGCCGGACAGCAAAAACTTGATGGCGTTTTTAATGTTCTGATACACCGCACGGCCGTTGGCCACCGCCTGAACGATGGTGGCGAAGTTGTCGTCGGTGAGGATCATGCTGGCGGCGTCCTTGCTGACTTCGGTGCCGGTAATGCCCATGGCCACACCCACGTCCGCCTGTTTCAAAGCGGGGGCATCGTTGACTCCGTCGCCGGTCATGGCCACGTAGCGGTGCTTTGCCTGCCACTGCTGAACAATGCGGATCTTGTGTTCCGGGCTGACCCGGGCGTACACCGAGATCTGCTCCAGGTTTTCCGCCAGCTCTTCGTCGCTCATGGCGTCCAGTTCAGCACCGGTGACAGCACGGTCCCCTTCCTGAAGAATGCCGATCTGGGCAGCAATGGCGGAAGCGGTGGTGACGTGGTCGCCGGTAATCATTACCGGCTTAATGCCGGCGCGGATGCAGTCTGCCACCGCCTGCTTGCTTTCCGGACGAGGCGGATCCATCATGGCCACCAAGCCCAAAAAGGTAAAGTCGGTTTCATCCTCCAAGGTCAAGGTATCCCCGGACACTTCCCGGTAGCCGAAGCAGAGCACCCGCAGGCCTTGTTCCGAAAAAGCCTGGTTGGCAGAAGCGATCTGTTGCAGATCCTGCTGAGTCACCGGGCGACATTGGCCCTGTTCTTCGATCCGGGTAATCCGGGCGGACATCACATCCACCGCGCCCTTGGTGAACATCTGCATTTTGCCGTCCAATTCCACCAACACACTCATCAGCTTCCGGTCGGAGTCGAAGGGCAGTTCAAAAACTTTGGGGTGAGCGGCCAGGAAAGCGTCCAGATCCGGGCGTTCCCGACGGTACCACTGTTTCAAAGCGGTTTCGGTGGGGTCGCCCAGTTCCTTTTCCTCATCCACATAGCTGTCGTTGCAGAGGACGGAGGCTTCCATCAGCAGATTCTTCTGGGATTTATCCAAGGCATAACTGTCGGTGACGGTCATGCGGTTCTGGGTCAGGGTACCGGTCTTATCGGAGCAGATCACCGACACACAGCCCAAGCCTTCCACCGCCTGCAGCTTTTTCATAATGGCGTGCTGTTTTGCCATCTTGCTGGTGCCGATGGCCAAAGCAATGGTGACGATGGAGGACAAAGCTTCCGGAATCGCCGCCACTGCCAATGCCACGGCAAAGAGCAGGGAGTCCAGCCAATTCATGCCGTGGAACAGGTTGATGACAAACACTGCCAGGCAGACAATCATAATGCCGATGGATAGCTTTTTGGAGAACTGGTCCAGGGTCTTTTGCAGAGGGGTCTGGCGTTCCTTGGTCTGTTCCATCAGGGAAGCGATCTTTCCGATTTCGGTGCCCATGCCCACGGCAGTGACCAACAGCTTTCCCCGGCCGTACAGCACCAAAGAACTGGAATAGGACATGTTTTTCCGGTCGCCCAAAGCGGGGTTCTCTTCGTTGAGGATCTGGTCGGTCTTTTCCACCCCTTCGCTTTCCCCGGTGAGGGCGCTTTCATTTACCTTTAGACTGGCGCTTTCAATAATCCGCCCATCGGCAGGCACCAAGTCTCCGGCTTCCAGCAGTACAATGTCCCCAACGGTGACTTCCTTGGAGGGAATGCTCAGCTCCTTGCCGTCCCGCAGCACCCGGGCGTTGGGGGCGGACATGGCTTTCAGCCCTTCCAGGGATTTCTCCGCCTTCACGTGCTGGACCGTGCCCAGCACGGCGTTCATAATCAGCACCGCTAAAATCACCAGGGTGCTTTCCAGGTTGCCGGTTACCATACTGATCAGCGCCGCCACCAGCAGCACAATCACCAGCATATCCGCAAACTGGGACAGGAACACCATAAAGACGCTTTTCTTTTTCTTTTCCTGCAGTTGGTTCAAGCCGTGGGCCTGCTGGTGGGCTTGCACCTGGGCCTGGCTC
>DXWR01000204.1 GCA_019416775.1 Oscillospiraceae bacterium
TCTTGTCCTCCCGGTCCCGGCCGGTGCGCTCGGTTTCCCAATACTGCACCCCCGTCAGGCCCTGATCCCCCAGCGCCTCCTTGACATAGTCGGTAATGCCGTCCTGATAGAGGAAATCCTGGCTGGTAAAGCCTTCCGGCGTTTCCACCTTTAAGGTAAACACTAAGCCCTTGTTGACAATGGCCTGCCGGCGAAGTATATCCTGATAATATTCCAGAGGGATGTCAATGTCAGTGAACACCTCCAGATCCGGCCGCCAATGGATCCGGCTGCCGGTGGACTTGTAGCGGTAGGGCTGCTTTTCAAAGGAGATATTTTCCCCCTTTTCAAATCGAAGGGTGTACTTCTGTTTATCTCGGTGGATCTCCACTTCCATATATTCACTGGAGTACTGGGTGGCGCAGAGGCCCAAGCCGTTGAGGCCCAGGGAAAACTCGTAGTTGTCCCCGGTGTCGTTTTGATACTTGCCCCCGGCGTAGAGCTCACAAAACACCAATTCCCAATTGTACCGCTGCTCGTTTTGGTTATAGTCCACCGGAATACCCCGGCCGAAATCCTCCACTTGAATGGAGCCGTCCAAGTACTTGGTGACGATAATGGAGGAGCCAAACCCCTCCCGGGCCTCGTCGATGGAGTTGGAGAGGATCTCAAACACCGAGTGCTCACATCCCTCCAACCCGTCGGAACCGAAGATCACCGCCGGACGTTTGCGCACCCGGTCCGCTCCCTTTAAGGAGGTGATGCTCTCGTTTCCGTATTCCTGCTTTGCCTTGGCCATCTCTTGAAAACTCCCTTCCTGCAGCGGAAAAAATGAATCGAACGAAATTAAGTGTAGCAAAATCTAAAAGGATTGTCAATTTCCTTGCCGCTGGTTTTCCCCGGCAAGTCCGGAAAACCTCCCTGTTTGGGACAAAAAGTAGCAAAAATCCCTAAAATTTGTTTGACAATCCGTTCTGCCTTCCGTATAATAGAAGGCAGAAGAAAAGTCGGAAAAACGCTCTTTAAAGGAGAAACCCCGTCATGATGGAAGCAAGAAAACATGATTTACTGGCCGGCCCTATTTCCCTGCCCCGTCTTATGGACCTTGCGGTGCTGCGGGAAATCATTGGCTTTTTCGGTCATGAAAATCATCAGGAACTTTGGGCGGATATGGAACCCATTCGGTTGTGTCACCGAACCAGGAACGCCCTGATGGTGTTTCCCGAAGAGCGGAGCCGCATTGGCGTAGGACTGGCTTTGGTGCAAAAGGTGAAAAAAGGGATTCCCCAGCTTTGGCTGTACCGCTGCCAGGACTCCCTTTTGGCCCATCCCACCCCTTACTTCACCATGCTGGCTGAGCAGGACCCCATGTCCTACGAATTGGAAGCCCTGCAAATGAGTGCCATTATTCATGCTTCCGTTCGGGAGTATTTTGATCCCCAATATTGAATTTATGAAAAAAGCCACCCTGCTTCGGAATAATTTCGTCCGACAGGGTGGTTTTGGTTTGCCGTCCCGGTCACTTGCCGGGATGGTTTTTTTCTTCTTTGGGCAGCAAGCCATCAAGCCGATGCACCGCTTCCCCGGCTAGGAAAAAACTGCCGCACACCAAGAGCATCTCGTCTTTTTCCAGCCCCTCCAACGCTGCCTCCAGCCCAGTTTGCACCTGGTCGTACCACTCCACTTGAGCAAAGTAAGGCTTAGCCAGCCCAGCCAGCTCTTTTGGGGAAAGGGCCCGGGGATTGTCCACCGGCAGGCAGATCAGAGTATCGGAATAGCGGGACAGCAGCTTTAAATTTTCCTCCACCGCCTTATCCCCCAGCATCCCGGCGGCAATCCGCTTGGGGCAGGGAATGTGGGAAAGGATTTCTCCCAGCCCGGCAATGCCTTCCGGATTGTGGGCCCCGTCCACCACCACAAAAGGCCTGCGGCAGAGTACGGAAAACCGCCCGGAAAACCGGGTGTGAGCGAAGGCCAGCTTGGCGTGCTCTTGAGTAACCCGAAATCCAGCCTGCTGCAAAACAGGAAGCAGAGTCAGCACCATTTGGGCATGGAAACATTGATGCCGTCCCGCCAAGGACACCTGGTACTCCTTCCCCTCCACCGTAAACCGGCTGCCGAAGGGAGTTTCTTCCAAAACGGTCAGTGCGGCGGGGTCGGGCTGGATCACCTGGGCGCCCACCTCCTTGCCAATGGTGCGGAGTACCTGAGCCGCGCCGGAGTGCATCTCCGGATAGATCACCGCCAGACAGCCGGACTTGAGGATGCCCCCTTTTTCTGCGGCAATCTCCTCCACCGTATCCCCCAAAATGGCGGTGTGGTCCAGGGAGATGGAGGCAATCAAGCAGGCCACCGGATGGGAAATCACGTTGGTGGCGTCAAACCGGCCCCCTAAGCCTACCTCCAGGCAGACCATGTCGCAGCCCATCTGGGCAAACCAGCAAAAGGCCAGCACGGTGATGAATTCAAACTCGGTGATCAGCACCCCTTCCCCTTCCAGCTTATCCACCATGGGCTTTAACCGGGTGGTCCAGGCAGCCAGATCGGTTTCGGAGATCATTTCATCGTTGACGGTAAACCGCTCCCGGAATTCCAGCACATAGGGGGAGGTGTACTTTCCCACCTTGTACCCCGCCTGCATCAGTAGGTTGCCGGAAAGCTGCACCAGGCTGCCCTTGCCATTGGTTCCGGCAATGTGAAGGAACTTTCCTTTGTTCTGAGGGTTTCCCACCCGAGCCAGCAGCCGGGACACCCGGTTTAACCCCAGTACCCAGCCGTGCCGGGAAAGAGCGTGGATATAGTCTAAAGCTTGTTGGTAATTCATCGCAAGTCCTCCTTACCGCCGCCAAGGATCGTTGTCCCAGTAGTCGGAGCGGTTGGTGAAAGAATCCCGGTACTCCTTTTGACGGCGGAGATTTTTGATTCGCCGAAACAGACTGCCCCCGAAAAACAGCAGCAGGTTCAGCAGGGAAAAGGCGATGGCCACCCGTCCCGGCCAGCTTTCCTGGATGATCCGCCAGATGAGATACAGCCCGTCCACAATGGCCAAAAATTTCACCGGAATGGGGATCAGGAAAAACAGCCGCACCGGATAGTTTGGATTGAGGATGGCAAAGGCTAAAAACAAAGAAAGATTGATGTACTCACCGGTAGTGTAGCCGGTCAGCATTCCGGCAATGATCGCTCCCAGAAAACCGAACAAGTAGTAGAGGTTAAACTTAAAGTCCCCCCACTCCCGTTCCAGAGCGGAACCGATCATCCAATAAAAATAAAGCATAAAGGCAGAGAGAATGACGTTTCCCTGAGGCGGGATGAACAGGAAGGTCAGCACCCGCCAAACCTGCCCCTGGAAGATCAGATCCCGGTTAAACACCAAAAAGGAAGAAAAGCTCATGCCGGTTTGAAAATACATAATATAATCCAACGCCCAAGCCGCCACGGTGCAGACAGTGAGGATGGTCATCAGGTTGGGAATGGCATGACGGCCGAATTTTCGGTCCAACTTATCCAGCCAGGTTTCTTTGTAGTACATAACAGTCCCTCCAAAGGATGAAATAGGAGAAATTACCTTCCCATTGTAGCACGCCGCTCTGCCGGAATAAACAGACAAATTGTGAAGAATGGGACAGTGTGGAAATTCTTCGCCGAATTTTCCACTCCACGGTAAGACGGTCCAGGGAAACTACCCGAACTGCAAAACAGGCTTGCCGTGCGCTTCGAATGTCTTTTTCCATTTTCCTTGCCCCCATCCTTCCTTTGCGCTATAATAAAACCATCTTATCTTTGGAGGCGATATTATGACCCCTGCCGGTCTCCTCTTTGACTTTAACGGCACCCTCTTTCTGGACAACGCCCTCAACGACGCCGCCTGGAACCAACTGGCCCAACTTCTGCGGGGATTCCCCTTTTCGGAAGAAGAACAGCGAAGCTTCGTGCGGGGCAAGTCCAACGCCGCCGCCGTCCGGCGGATTCTGGGGGAGAACACCTCCGACACCGACTGCGCCAAATACAGTGAGCAGAAGGAAGAAATCTACCTTGCCCTCTGCCGGGACCTTCAGGCCCAGGGCAAGCTGACTTTGGCGCCGGGGGCGGAGGAGTTTCTGGAGCAGGCCAAAGCCTTGGGCTATCCCAGGGGCATCGCCACCAGCGCCCAGCCGGGAAACGTGGACTACTACTTTTCCGCCTTTGGCTTAGGCCGGTGGTTTGACCGGGACAAAGTCAGCTGCCTGCTCCCCGGCATTCCCGGCAAGCCCGCCCCGGATCTGTACCTGCGGGCGGCGGAAGCCATCGGGGTAAAGGCCAAGGACTGCTGGGTGCTGGAGGACGCGGCCAGCGGCATCCAATCCGCCAAAAACGCCGGAGCAGCCAAGATCATCGCCATCGGGGAAGGGGAAGAAGCCCGGCAGATTTTACGGGACAACCCCCTGGTAGACCAGGTGATTTCCGACTTCCGCCAGGTGGCACTGCCAAAAAGGAGTGGTGTTTCATGCGATTAAAGGATGGACAAACCCTGGTGTTTTTCGGGGACAGCATCACCCGGCGCAGCGAAATCAAGGACGCAGCCGATCCAAGGGTGAAATTTTCCCTCAACTACGACGACAGCTATGTAGACCTGTTTTTGCAACGGCTGGTGATCCACTACCCCAAACTGAATCTGAAAACCTATAACCTAGGAGTGGGGGGCGACACCGTCAACGGGCTGATGGAGCGATTCTGGGAGCTGGAAGCCTTAAAGCCGGACTGGGTGGTGCTCTGCATCGGCCAAAACGACGCCAAAACCCTCTCCCCCGGCCAGTTCCAGGAGCAGCTTTCCTATCTTTTGGAACAGATTTCCGATTTGGGCTGTCAAACCGTGCAGCTCACCACCACCCCTTGCCCCTATAGCCGGGAAAAGGAGGAAAAGCTGCTGGTGTTTGATGAGATCATCCAGCGGTTGGACCAAAACTTTTCCATCCCCTGTCTGGATGTGAAAACCCATCTGCGGCAGATTATGCTGGACAATGACACCACCCCGGTTCCCATCAACCTATTTGCCGGAGGGTGCCATCTCTCCCGGCTGGGGAACCAGTATTTGGCGGATGTGGTGTACGATTATTTTGCGGAGAAGGATTGACAAACCCCGGCAAAATAGGGTATACTTTTCCTAAATTGGCGAGGACAAAGGAGGAGTACTCCCGATATTCCGGCAAAGAGAGCGCCCGGCTGGTGAAAGGGCAGGCGGAAGCGGAAGGAAGGTCGCCTTTGGAGCCACTGCGAGAGCAGCGGAAGCCCCCGTTACTGGGCAGAGAGCGCAAGGGAAACACAAAGTTTGGATCAGAAACATGCCGAAGGCTTGTTTCGCCTTTCTTAAAGGCTTGCGGGAATGCAAGGGGCGGAGCCCATGCGAAGAAATTATCTGTCCAAAGGCGAAGCCGAGGACAGAACCGCTCTGTAAAACAGCCTCCCCCAACCACGCACAACTTCCCTTGAACTTAGGTGGTACCACGGACATTGACTTGTTCGCCCTAAGGCAGAAACCCTGCCCTGGGGCGTTTTTTGTTGCCCGGGGCACCTCCAACTTTTGAAAGGGGAATGACTGTGAGCAAAGAATTAAGCAAAGTGTACGACCCCAAAACCTTTGAGGAGCGTATCTACCAGGACTGGATGGATCATAAGTGCTTCCATGCCAGCCCCAACCCGAAAAAGAAACCCTACACCATCGTGATCCCGCCCCCCAACATCACCGGCAAGCTCCACATGGGCCACGCCCTGGACGAGACCTTGCAGGACATCCTCATCCGGTTCAAGCGGATGCAGGGGTATGAAGCGCTGTGGGTGCCGGGCACCGACCACGCTTCCATCGCCACCGAGGCCAAAATCGTGGAAGCCATGGCCAAGGAAGGGATCACCAAGGACGATCTGGGCCGGGAAGGCTTTTTGAAGCGGGCCTGGGCCTGGAAGGAAGAGTACGGCGGAACCATCGTCAAGCAGCTGCAAAAGCTGGGCTCCTCCTGCGACTGGGACCGGCTGCGGTTCACCTTGGATGAAGGCTGCTCCAAAGCGGTCAACCGGGTGTTCGTCAACCTGTACAACAAGGGCCTGATCTACCGGGGCAACCGGATGGTAAACTGGTGTCCCCACTGCAACACCTCCATCTCCGATGCGGAAGTGGAGTACGAAACCCAGGACGGCCATTTCTGGCACCTGCTCTATCCCGTGAAGGAAACCGGAGAGTTTTTGGAGCTGGCCACCACCCGTCCCGAAACCATGCTGGGGGATACCGCCGTGGCCATCAACGCCGCCGACCCCCGGTATACCCATCTCCACGGCTGCCATGTGATCCTGCCGCTGCTGAATAAGGAAATCCCCATTGTCTGCGACGATCACGCCGACATGGAAAAGGGTACCGGCGTGGTGAAGATCACTCCCGCCCACGACCCCAACGACTACGAGGTGGGCAAGCGCCATGACCTGCCCATCGTCCGGGTGTTCACCTACGACGGCCGCATGACCGGCGCCGCCGACAAAGCCGCTGCCGACGAGCTGTTTGCCTCCGGCCGTGCCGCCGCCGGGGAACCGGAGGTGCTGGATTGCGGCAAGTACGCCGGCATGACCACCATGGAGGCCCGGAAAGCCATCCTGGAGGATTTGAAAGCGGGAGGATTCCTGA
Organism: Oscillospiraceae bacterium; assembly: GCA_019416775.1. Classification (GTDB taxonomy): domain Bacteria; phylum Bacillota; class Clostridia; order Oscillospirales; family Ruminococcaceae; genus Egerieicola. The sequence goes on from DXWR01000204.1 coordinate 6,629, forward strand.
AAGAGGTGGAGCCCCTCCAACATGAAGTGGGCACCTGCTACCGCTGCCACACCACCGTGGAACCCATGGTGAGCAAGCAGTGGTTTGTGAAGATGGAGCCTTTGGCCAAGCCCGCCATCGATGCGGTGAAGAAGGGGGAGACCAAGTTCATCCCCGAACGGTTTGATAAAATCTATTTCCACTGGATGGAAAACATCAAGGACTGGTGCATCTCCCGGCAGCTGTGGTGGGGTCATCAAATTCCCGCCTACTACTGCGACAGCTGCGGCCACATGGAAGTCAGCGAAACCCCGGTGGACACCTGTCCCAAATGCGGCAAACCCATGCACCGGGATGAGGACACCCTGGACACTTGGTTCTCCTCCGCCCTCTGGCCCTTCTCTACTCTGGGCTGGCCGGACAAAACCCCGGAATTGGAGTACTTCTACCCCACCGACACCCTGGTCACCGGCTACGACATCATCTTCTTCTGGGTGGCCCGAATGATCTTTTCCGCCTTGGAGCACACCGGCCAGGTTCCCTTTAAGCAGGTGCTGATCCACGGACTGGTGCGGGACGAACAGGGCCGGAAGATGAGTAAGAGCCTGGGCAACGGCATCGACCCGCTGCAGGTCATCGACCAGTACGGCGCCGACGCCTTGCGGCTGACCCTGGTCACCGGTAACTCTCCCGGAAACGACATGCGGTATTCCGACGACAAGATCAAGGCATCCCGGAACTTTGCCAATAAGCTGTGGAACGCCACCCGGTATATCCTGATGAATCTGGGGGAGGAAATCACCAAGCCGGAACTGCCGGACCAGCTGGAAACGGAAGACAAATGGGTGCTGAGCAAGCTGAACACCCTGATCCGGGAAGCCACCGACAACCTGGAGCGGTTCGAGCTGGGTATGGCGGTGCAGAAGATCCACGACTTCATCTGGGACATCCTCTGCGACTGGTATATTGAGATCACCAAGCCCCGGATGGCCCAGGGCGGACAATCCGCTTTGGGTGCCCAGAAGGTGTTGAGCTACGTGATGGCCAACTCCTTAAAACTGCTCCATCCCTTTATGCCCTATATCACCGAAGAGCTGTGGCAGGCAGTGCCCCACGACAGCGAATTTATCATGACCGCTTCCTGGCCGGTAGCCGACCCGGCGCTGGACTTTGCCCAGGAAGAACAGGAATTTGAGATGGTGATGGAGGTCATCCGCGGCATCCGGAATGCCCGGGCAGAAAAGAACATCCCCTTCTCCAAGAAGGCTAAGGTGTATATTGCTTCTGCCCAGCCGGAGGTGTTTGCCAAGAGTGCGGCCTTCTTAGAAAAACTGGCCAGTGCCAGCGAAGTAGAGGTAGGGGACAGCTTTACCCTGGAAAACCCGGTGCAAATCGTTACCCCCCACGCCACGGTGTACCTGCCCTTAGGGGATCTGGTGGACCTGGACAAGGAACGGGCACGGTTAGCCAAGGAAAAGGAAGCCTGCCAGAAGGAGATCGAATTTATCTCCAAGAAGCTGAGCAATGAGAACTTTGTGTCCAAGGCCCCCGCCGCCGTGGTGGATCAGCAACGGCAGAAGCTGGAAGCGGCTAAGAAGAAGCTGGCAGGCGTGGAAGAAAGCTTGAAACAACTGGCTTAAAAGTTTTTGATCCAACTTTTTTCAAAAAGTTGGTGGGGTGTGGGGTGAAGCCCCGCAAAGAATCAGAGTCCTTAAAAAGGGTCCGTGGCACCAAAACAATGTAGCCCGGCTGGTGGAAGCCGGCTGTGGAATCCAGCCGCCCCATGGCGAAGCCGAGGGCGGGTCGAGCCGGAATCCTCTGGCCCCGATTCATAAAACAAAGCAAAAAGGAAACCCTCTGTGTTTTGCGCACAGAGGGCTTTTTGCATCTATGACGTTGTGGTTTCCAGTTCGACCATCCTCGGCCTGCGGCCATTGGATGGCTGATCCCAATTCGAATTTCCACCAGCTATGGCTACATTGGCCGTATGCCTAAGACCCCTGAAAACTTTTAAGGATTCCTTGCGGGGTAAGTTCCACCGATTTTTGCGAAGCAAAATGGCGGCCATGCCTTTCGACCGCCAAGGTGGGACTTAGGCAGATCGAAGATCTGTCGTTCACCCCTGCACCCCAGAAGCTTTTTTGAAAAAAAGCTTCACCAAAAAACTTTAATACACCACAGCCCCATACTTCGCCGCAATCTTCTCCAAGGTCTTTCTTGGCAAACTGGACTGAGAATCCACCAGGGCAATGCCGTTATACAGCATCAGCGCCAGTTTCAGGCTGATCTCATCGTGAGATAAAAAACACACCGGCAGATGGGCCATGTATTCGTTTTGAGCAAAGTCCTGGGCGTCTTCCGGGGAGTTGATCTCGATCCGCACCACATCAAATCCCCCCAGTTCCTGCTGCATCAACACACTGCTCATGTCCGCCGTGCAGGGCAGGGGCGGACCCAGCTCCAGCCGGTCGTAGTCCATGTCGTAGATCTCCCAGGCGTCCGCTAGTACCACCTGATCCGGATCGGAAGGGGCAGGACCATGCGGTTTCCCGGCGGCGGCAAACTCCTTCACCGCCTGGGCCGGCACCGACAGCCGCTCTCCCCCGGCGGCGCAGTAAAGCAGGGTTGCCCCCAGCTCCAACAACCGCTTGCAGTGGGTCTTCAGCTCCTGCTGGGTCAGAGGGCAGAGATCCTCTCCCTCCATCCGGTACTTGGCGGGCTGAACCATCAACGGCACCTTGGCCATCTGGGCCAGCCCCTCCACCATTTCTTCCAGATCTTCTCGGTCGTAGTCCCCACGCAGTCCAAAAGCGGATACCCCTAAAGCTTGCAGCACCGTCAAGGCGTTTAGGGCGGTGCCGCCGTGCCGAAGTTCCCCGTCCTGATCCAGCCGCACCGAAGCCAGGATGGGAAGCTTCAGTTTCCTTAGCGCCAACACCGCACACCGGGCATACTGCAAGGCGCTGGAGGTTTCCACCAAAAAGCAGTCCACCCCCGCTTTGGCTAGGCAGCTTCCTTGGGCACGGTAAATGGCCATCAGCTCGGTGAAGCTGGCTTCCCCATAGGGTTCCAATTCCAGCCCCGCCGGGGCCAAGGTCCCCGCCACCAAACCGTCGGTTCCGGCCGCCTGCCGGGTGAGCTGGACCAAGGTGGTGTTGACCTGTTCCATCTCCCCCTCCAATCCTGCTTTCTGCAGCAGGACCTGGGAGACGTGGCCGGTGGGGGTGGCTAAAATATCTGCACCTCGTTGTTTGGCCCGGCAAAGGCGAGCCAGCATGGCGTCCTGGCTGGCGGGAAATTCCCCTTCTTCACCGGCAGAGATTCCCGCTACCAGCCGGGGACTCCATAGGTCGATATCCATGATCTACCTTTACTCCTTACATATGTTCCGGGTGGTCGATCTTCAGCATATCCAGCACGTTGCACAGCACCTGGCGCACACAGCTGCAAAGCAGCAGCCGGGCCTGGGTCAACGCGTTGTCCTGGGTCTGCACCCGGCAGGCGTTGTAAAACTTGTGGAACAAGGTGGCCAGCTCCATGCTGTACCGGGTGATCCGGGCGGGGTCGTAGGCCTTGGCCGCTCCGTTGATCTCTCCCGGCAAAGCAGCCAGATAGCGGATCAGCTCCCGTTCTTCCAAAGCGGTAAGCAGGCTCAAATCCCCCTGCTCCGGTGCGTAGGCAATGCCCTTGCCTTCCAAACCGGCAAAGATGCTGCAGATCCGGGCATGGGCATATTGGACATAGTACACCGGGTTTTGGCTGGACTGCTCCACCGCCAAGTCCAGATCAAATTCCATCTGGCTGGCAGGCTCCCGCTGATTGAAGAAGAACCGAGCGGCGTCGATGGGCACCTCGTCCAGCAGGGTGGCCAGGGTGATGGACTTGCCGGTGCGCTTGCTCACCCGGACGGGCTTGCCGTCCCGCATCAGCTTCACCAGCTGCATCAGCACAATGTCCAGCTTCCGTCCGTCCAGACCGATAGCGTCCATGGCCCCTTTCAGCCGGGCTACATGGCCGTGGTGGTCAGCGCCCCAGATGTTGATGACTTTGTCAAAGCCCCGAACGGCGAACTTGTTGTAGTGATAGGCGATGTCGGCGGCAAAGTAGGTGGGAACTCCGTTGCTGCGCACCAGCACATCGTCCTTGTCCTGGCCCATGGCGGTGGCTTTGTAGAACAGGGTACCGTCCTGCTCATAGGTGTAGCCCCGCTGAGTCAGCAGATCGATGGCCTGCTGCACCGCGCCGCTTTCATGGAGGGTAGATTCTTTAAACCACACATCGTAGTAGATCCGGTACCGGGCCAAATCTCGCTCCAGTCCCGCAATGTTCAGCGGCAAAGCGTAGTCCACCAAAGCCTTCTGCCGTTCCTCTTCACTGACCTTCATCAGGGCGTCTCCGTGCAGATCGGCGTAATGCTTGGCGTGCTCCATAATGTCGGCGCCCTGGTAGGCGTCCTCCGGCAGCGGCACCGCCTCTTCCCCTAAGAAGATCTGCTGGTAGCGCACCGATAAGGAAATTCCGAATTTATGGATCTGATTGCCGGCGTCGTTGATATAAAATTCCCGGGTCACGTCGTAGCCTGCCGCTTCCAACACGCTGGCCAGGCAGTCTCCGATGGCCCCACCCCGAGCGTTGCCGATGTGCATGGGGCCGGTGGGGTTGGCGGAAACAAATTCCACCATCACCTTTTTGCCCTTGCCCAGATCGGTGCGGCCGTAGTCCTTTCCCTGTTCCTGAACGGTTTTCACAATGTTCGCAAACCAGTCCTGGGACACAAAGAAGTTCAAAAAGCCGGGGCCCGCCACCTCCATCTTTACAAAGGGGCTTCCATCCAGCACCAGTTCTTCCTGGATGGCCTGGGCAATCTGCCGGGGGGCCTTGTGGAAAGCCCGGGCGCTGACCATGGCGGCGTTGCAGGCAAAGTCTCCGTTTTTGGTGTCGGCGGGTACCTCCACCGTAAAGGCGGGAATGGACTCGACAGGCAAAGTCCCCTTAGCTACCGCCCGTCCCAAAGCGTCCTTGACGAGAAATTCCACTTCCTGTTTTGTCTGTTCAATGATATCCTTCATTCTGTTCTCTCCCCTGTTTGCAGGTTTACCTGGGTATCAATTTCCGGCAGGGAAACCTCAATGGTAATTCGGTTGTCGCTGAGCAGGCTGGCGTTTAAATCCAGGGCGTAAGCAAATTCCAGCGTCCCGCCAAAGGGAGTGAGCCGGTTGACCACTTCCCGGGCGGACACCCCGATCATCAATTCCCCCACCGGAGTGGCGTAATAGCCGATGTTGCGCTGGTTTTCCTCCACCACCAGCCGGGAACGGTAATCTCCCTGGCGGATCAAGCTCACCTGATTGCCCTGAGCCCGCAAAGTAGTGCGGCAGCCTTCGTAGCCGGTAGTTTCGGTTTCCTCATAGGTGATGTACCAGCTGCCGTTTTTTTCGTAATACCGTCCCTGGGTGTACAGTTCGGTGTTTTCCTCTTCCCCGTCCACCAAAGTTTGGGTGCGGATGCAGATGGAAACGTCCTGTCCTGTTTGTTTCAAAGCGATTGGCTCCTTTTCAGTATTGGTTGATGTCAATGTGGCTGGCATCCTTTTGGATGTCTGCTCCCAAAAAGATCCGGGCGGTGGCGGCAAAACTGTCCACTGTATCCGATACGAAAAAGTGGCTGGCTCCCGGCCCGGTTTGGTCGGTGCGCAGGCCGTTTTGCTCCAAATAGTTCTGGGTATACCGGGCTGCCTCCTTGCCGGAATCAATTAACTTAACCTCTTCCCCCACCAAATCCCCGATCAGCTCCTTGATCACAGGATAGTGGGTGCAGCCCAAAATAATAGTGTCCACCCCCGCTTCCTTCAAGGGAGCCAGATATTCCTGGGCGATGATCCGGGTCACGGTGCAATCCTTTTGGATGTACCCGTTTTCCACCAAAGGCACGAACATGGGGCAAGCCTTGGGCACCAGCATGGCATCGGGCAGAATCTCAAAGATGGCCTTTTCATAAGCGCAGCTTCTTATGGTGGCAGCGGTGGCTAAAATGCCAATCCGCTTGGTTTTAGTGGCCCGGCAGGCCGCCTCCACCGCCGGCTGCAACACCCCGGTGTAGGGGACACTGAGCTGCTGTAAGATGGGGGGCAGATTGGCGCTGACGGTGCCGCAGGCGATGACGATCATCTTCACCTGATGGCTGAGCAGAAAGCGGATATCCTGGGCAGCGTACTGCTTGATGGTGTCGCTGCTCCGTCCGCCATAGGGCACCCGGGAGGTGTCCCCAAAATAAATGATGTCCTCGTTAGGCATGAGCTGGCGCACCTTTTTAAAGGCAGTCAGCCCGCCGATGCCGGAATCAAAGATTCCAATGGGGCGACGGTCCATCTTTATCCCCGCCCTTCTTCCGCCAAACGGATCAGTTCCTCCAGCAATGCGGGAATGGGCAGTCCCCCGGCTTCCCGGAGCTTGGGATACATGGAAATGGAGGTAAAGCCCGGCAGGGTGTTGATTTCATTGAGCACCGGACCGTGGTCGGTGACGAAAAAGTCCACCCGGCTCAACCCGCTGCACCCCATGGCCTGATAGGCCTTTACCGCCAATTGGCGGAGAGTTTTGGTGTCTTCCTCCGAGATCCGGGCGGGAATGAAAAGCTGGCTGTCGGGGTTTTGGTATTTGCCTTCAAAGTCGTAAAACTCGTTGGCGGACTGGATTTCTCCCGGCATGGAGGGGTCGGGGTTGCGGTTGCCCAGCACGGCGCACTCCACCTCTTTGCCCACAATGGTCTCCTCCACGATCACCTTTTTGTCCTGCTCAAAGGCCAGGGCGATAGCTTTTTTTAATTCTTCCCGATTGGAGGCCTTGCTTACTCCCACGCTGGACCCGGCATTGGCGGGCTTGACAAACATAGGGTAGCCCAGCTTCTGCTCCATCTCTTCCAGCTTGGCGGAGAGATCCTCTCCCTGGCGGAGAGCCACAAACTTGGCCATGGGAATACCGGCCCGTTCCAGAATGATGTGGGTGACTTCCTTATCCATGCAGTTGGCACTGGAGATGGTGTCGCACCCCACAAAGGGAATCCCCGCCAGTTGCAGCAGGCCCTGTACAGTGCCGTCCTCCCCGTTTTTGCCGTGAAGGGCCGGAATCACACAGTCGATGGGAATGATATCGTAGGCAGCATCCAGCAGGATCAATCCCCGGTGAAGCCGGTTGCAGCTGATAACGCAGTCGGTGAGAAACTCCTCGTTTTCCCAGCAGTTATGCTCAATGCGGTCGTAGTCGCCCTTGTAGTAATACACCGCCCCGTCCCGGGTAATGCCTACGGGATAGACATTGAACTTTTCAGTATCCAGATTGCGCAGTACCGTGGCGGCGCTGAGCAGGGAAATATCGTGCTCGCTGGAAACCCCTCCAAACAGCACGGCAATGTTTTTCTTTTCCATAATAAACCCCCAAAATCTTCTTTTCTAAGATGGGCATGCTTCTTGTTATTATACTACACCCCGGCCCCGTTGGCAATTCTTTTCCGGGGAAAAAACTTCCCTTGCTTCACATTCCGGGCTGTGCTATCATAAAGCAAAACCCTCTCTTGCAGAAAGGAAGGACGCTATGATCTTCTACTTTACCGGCACCGGCAACAGCCGGTTTGCCGCCGATCTGTTAGTACAAAAGCTTTCAGACCAAGTGGTATCCTTAAACCAGGTGTTCCGTGAAAAACAGCCCTTAACCTTTTCTTCCCAATCTCCTTTTGTGGTGGTCAGCCCCATCTACGCCTGGCGGCTGCCCAAGCCGGTGGAGGACTTCTTATCTCAAGCAGAATTTACCGGCAGTTCCAAACTCTACCTGGTGGCCACCATGGGCGCTTCCTGCGGCGGCGCCGGGGCTTACGCCCAACAAAAACTGGCGGGAAAATCCATAGACTATATGGGCTTAACCGGAATAGTGATGCCGGACAACTATCTAATCTCCTTCCAGATGCCCAGCCAACAGGAAGCCCTTTCCATCCTTCGGGCCGCTCTTCCCACCCTGGACCAAATCGCCCAAACCATCGCCGCTGAAAAGCCATTCCCCCAGCCGTCTGCCAAGATCCTGGGAAAATTGCTCTCCGGGGCAGTCAATTGGGGCTTCTCCCACTTTATGGCCAGCAGCAAATCCTTCACCGTTTCCCAAGACTGCATCCACTGCGGCCAATGTGCGGCAAATTGCCCTACCGGCAACATTGTGCTGCGGGAAGGCAAGGTGGAATTTGGGGATCGCTGTGCCTTCTGCTTGGGCTGCATTCACCGCTGTCCCGTCCACGCCATCGACTACAAAGGCAAAGGGAAAAAACACGGCTACTACCTCTGCCCTCCAAAGGACATGATTTTATCCCAAACCGAAAAAGAATAACAAAAAGCGGAGCGTTCTTGCAGGTTCGCTCCGCTTACTTTATCCTGTGGTTTCCCGCCGGTCTTCCAGTGCACCGTTTTGGATCATCTGGTCCAAGGTGGTGGCAATGCCCTGGGCGGTGGCCTGGGCGTACTGCACCTGGCGCTGAGTGAACAGGGAATTGTCTTCCACATTGTCAATGTATCCCAGCTCCAGCAGACAGCTGGGCATAGAGGTGTGGGAGTTGACGTAGTAGTCCACGTTTACTTCCTCCCCGGCGCTGCCGCCCTTCACCCCCAAATTTTCTTGGATCCCCACCTGTTCCAAACGGGTCATAATATTGCTTCCCAAATACATCTCCCAGGTGTTCATGTCGTCGTCGATCCAGATCTCCACCCCGCCGGTGACCCCGTTGCCGCTGTTGCGGTGGACGCAGATGTACAGATCGCAGTTGGTGCTTTCCGCAATGGCTACCCGCTCTTCCAAAGACAGGGTGGTATCGTCGGTGCGGGTCATTACTACACCGATGCCGATTTGGCGCAGCTCACGGCGAAGCAGCAAGGCAAAGGTCAGGTTGTCATCCTTTTCCACCCGCTGGGTCTCAAAGCAGGTGGCTCCGCTGTCCCTTCCCCCATGGCCGGCGTCGATGCAGACGGTGTACAGGGGATCTCCCGCAGCATTGCTGTAAAAGTTGGAATAGGTTTTTAGCTCCAGGTTCTTTCCGCCGGACAGATCTGCCTGGCTCACCGCCCAAACTCCCACTGCCACCAGTCCTGCCATCAGGACTCCGATGAGAAAGAGGGCTGCGGGAAGCACCCAGGGCCGAAGCCGCCGTTTTTGTTTTGCCATGATCGTGCTCCTTGGGATTGAATGAAATTACGCTGCGGGTTGGGTTTGAGACAGGTCGCTGTCGGTGGAGGAGGTGGTCTCCTCCAGTTCATTGGGATAGTTGCCCCACAGCTTCACCAACGTGCTGTAGTAACCGTCCCCCTGGGTGTCCGCCGGGAGCACCAGCACCTGGATGTTCTGAGCGGACAGCTGGGCCATCTCCCCGGCGGGAATACTTTCGGTAGTGACCAGCAGGGTGTCGGAGAAACTGAGGATAGCATTGTAATCCGGATTGTGGGCGCTGCCCAGATGGTTTTGGGCCTTCATGCCGGGCGTGGTGTCGGTATCGTCCCCCACTCCAATGATGCAGTCTTCCAGCTTCAGCTGAATCAAGGTCTGGGTTGCCGTGGAATCCAGTACAATGATGTTTTCCGGTTTCTGCTCCAAGGTGATGCTCCCCACCACCACTGGATAGTCGGGAGCTTCCAACCTTCTTTCCGGTTCCAGTTCGGTTTGACTGAACAACCGCACTCCAAACAAGATAAACAGGGCGATCAACGCCGCCAGCATGCACAGACAAATCACCAGCCAGCGGTATTTGGGATTGAACTTGAACTTTTTCTTTCCCATGACCGTCCCCCCTTATTCTGCGCTCAAGCCCATGGCCAAGCGGCTTTCCAACTGATCCACATACTGCCGGGCCACCCGGCCGCTGCGGCTACCCTTCCGAGTAGCAAAACGGTTGGCACCCTTGCGCAGGGTCTCTTCGTCCAACTGAATTCCTCGGTCAGCAGCCAGGGCCAGCACTATGTCGGCGTACTCCTGAGGGGTAGGCTTCATGTAGGTGAGCACTAAACCGAACCGGTCGGACAGACTGGCTGCCTCATCCCGAGTATCGCTGGCATGAATCTCGCTGCCCTCCCGGCTGGTGAAAGTTTCCTTAATCAAATGCCGCCGGTTGGTGGTGGCATAGATCAAGGCGTTGTCCGGCATGCCGGAAAGGCTGCCTTCCAGCACCGCCTTTAGGGTGTTAAAGTTGGCGTCGCTTTCCTCAAAGGTCAAATCGTCGATAAATAGGATAAACTTCATAGGCAGGGTGCGGATGGTACGCAGCACTCCTGCCAGAGAGCTGATGTCCTCCTTGGAAATCTGAATCATCCGCAGCCCCATCTGATGGTAGTCGTGAAGCAGGGCCCGCACCGAGGTGGACTTGCCGGTACCTCGGTCGCCGTAAAGCAGCACATGATGGGCGGGCTGGCCGTGGAGGAAGCTGAGAGTATTGTCCAACAGCTTCTGCTTTTGAGTTTCATACTTTTTTAAGGCTGAGAGAGGGGCCGCATGGAACTGCTTTACCGGCACAATTTTGCCGTCCTCCAACGCAAAGGCGTAGTATTTGCAGTACACCCCCACCCCGTTTTTGGCGTGGTGGTCCGCAAAGGTAGCCAGATGTTCCCCCCACCGATCCAAAAGCTGGTACCGGCAGTGTTCCGGGCAAAATTCTGCCAGAGACTGGATCAGCTCCTGCTGGGCGGGAAACGCCTGGATCAGCAATTTCTTCACCTGGCTGGCCTGCAGCCGGGAAAGCCGCCAGCAGGCGTCCAGATCGTAGGCGGCGGCCTGTTTCAGCAGAGGGGGCAAGGTGTCGAACTGCCCCCGGGCACAGGCCAGAGTGAAAATATTTTCATCCTGCAACACCCGGTCGAAGAGGTAATCGGGAAAGCTTCCGGACTGCTCGTGGGCGAACAAAGCGGAACAGAACCGGCTGTACTGCTCCAACGCGGCAGAAAAGTTCGGATTAGGCTGCTGAGTTTGAGCCATCAAGGAAAGCAGAGCTGCCACCGGAGGCAGGGAACGGATCTGAGTATATAAAGTCATGCCTTCCAGCCGGAGAGCAAGCTGCGTCATGGATTCCATCGCAATCGCATCCTTAGTTGAAATTTATTGTCTCCTTATTGTACCTGATTTTGAGGGGAAATGCAATTTTGAATTTTACTGATTTTGTAACAGTTTGGCGAAAGAAACCGGGCAGAATAGCAAAAAAGAGAGCCGCCCGTCCCATTACGGAACCAGGCGGCCCAAAGGAGAAAGAAATTCGGGGTGTCTAATCCAATTCTGTCTCGTCGGGGCGATACTCCAACAGATCCCCCGGGGTACAGCTTAAAATCCGGCAGAGCTTATCCAAAGTGGAAAACCGGATGGCTTTGCCGTGGTTGTTTTTCAGGATGGAAAGATTGGCCGGGGTGATCCCCAAACGCTTGGCCAGTTCCCCGGAGGAGATCTTCCGCTTGGCCATCATCACATCCAAATTGACGATAATCATCCTTTCCCCTCCTTAAATGGTCAAATCGTTTTCCAGCTTGTATTCCACTGCCCGGCGGTACAGCTCGCTGAGCACCCGCACCCCAGCGCCCAGCAGCAGAAAAGCCGCCGCCCCCAGCAGGGACAGGAAAAAGGTAAAGACTACCTGCATCCCGGCCCCGAAAAACAGGGCCACACAGATGCCCAAAAAACAAAGTCCGATTCCCCACAAACACCAGGCGCAGCGATGAAGAGGGTCCACGTTTTCCATGACAAAGCAGTTTCCTTCCTTTAACCGCCGGAAAATGCCAATCAGCTGCCACAACAGCAGGCAACAGCAAATCCCGCAAAGCCAGGCCAGCCCCACAATGGCCAACACAGGCAGGACCACTGGGTTGGGCTGACCAAACAGCTCGTGCATTTCCAGCCCCACCCACACCGCGGTAGCTAACAGGGTCAAAATTCCCAAGGGCAGCAGAACCCACAGCAGATGGTACACTGCTGAAGCCAAACTGTTCTTTCCAATGATTTTCATATCCCATCATCTCCTGACTATCATTGCCCTCAGTATACCACCGTGTTCCTCGGAAGTCAATAAATTTATATCGAAAAACAGATATTTTCTTCCGAACAAGCAGAAACTCCCCTGCCTCGAAAGACAGGGGAGCAATTCTCAGAAAAATCAGCTGTGCTGATGTTTCGTTTACTTGGTGATGCGCTTGGTATTCCAGATGTTGTCGGAATATTCCATCACAGCCCGGTCGCTGCTGAACAGGCCGGCCTTGGCGATGTTCACCAGGCTCATGTTGGTGAACTTCGTCTTATCCTTAAAGACTTCGCCTACCTTCTTCTGGGCTTCCACATAGCTGCGGAAGTCGGCCAGGATCATGTAAGCGTCGGCCACGCCGTAGTTGTTGGTCAGCAGGCTCTTGTAGATGTCGTCGAACCGGCTGCCCAGTTCGCCATTGATCAGCATATCCAACACAGCCTTCAGCTCGGGGTCGTTGTTGTAATACTGGGTGGGATCGTAGCCTTGACGCCACAGATTATCCACTTCGTCGCTCTTCAAGCCGAACAGGAAGATGTTGTCGTCACCCACCTGTTCGTGGATTTCCACGTTGGCGCCATCCAAGGTACCCAGGGTCACTGCGCCGTTGATCATCAGCTTCATGTTGCCGGTGCCGGAAGCTTCCTTACCGGCAATAGAGATCTGCTCGGAAATATCGGCAGCGGGAATGATGATCTCTGCCAGGCTCACCCGGTAATCCTCGATAAAGACCACCTTCAGCTTTTCCTGGAGATCGGGATCGTTGTTGATCAGGTTAGCCACGGAGCAGATCAACCGGATAATCTGTTTTGCCATCAGGTAGCCGGCACTGGCCTTCGCAGCAAAGATAAAGGTTCGGGGTGTGACATCCATGGTGGGGTTGGCCTTCAGCTGACGGTACATATACAGAATGTTCAGCACATTCAGCAGCTGGCGCTTGTACTCGTGGAGCCGCTTGACCTGTACGTCGAACAGGCTGTTGGGATCCACCTTGACGCCGTTGTGTTCGGCGATATAGGCGCACAGACGCTTCTTGTTGGCCAGCTTCACCCGGCGCAGTTCTGCCAGAACCGTCTTGTTGTCGTAGCAGTCCATGAACTTTTCCAGGTTGTTGGCGTCGTCCAAGAAGCTGTCGCCGATATACTTTTTCAGCAGCTCGGTCAAGCCCGGGTTGGACTGGCACAGCCAGCGGCGGTAAGCAATGCCGTTAGTGACGTTGGTGAACTTATCGGGAGTAATGTGATAGTAATCGTGGAAGATGGAGTTAACGAGGATCTCGCTGTGGAGCTTGGAAACGCCATTGACCTTGTGAACACAGGCCAAGCAGAGGTTTGCCATCCGCACTTCTCCATTGGCAATGATGGCCATATAGTTGATCTTGGCTTCGTCGTTGCCGTAAACCTGGTGAAGCTGGATCAGCAGCCGGCGGTTGATTTCGCAGACCAACTGATAGATCCGGGGCAGCTGTTCTTTGAACAGGTATTCCGGCCAGCGTTCCAGCGCTTCGCTCATGACGGTGTGGTTGGTGTAAGCCAGCACCTTGCCGGTGATTTCCCAAGCCTTATCCCAATCGTAGCTGAAGTCGTCCAGCAGGATCCGCATCAGTTCGGGCACGCAGAGAGCCGGGTGGGTGTCGTTGATGTGCACGGCCACATGCTCTGCCAGTTCGTCCATATTGTCGTAGTAACGGTTGTACCGGGCAATGATGCTCTGCAGAGAAGCGCTGACCATCAAATACTGCTGCTTCAAGCGCAGAGTCTTGCCTTCCAGATGGTCGTCGGCCGGGTAGAGCACCTTGGAGATGGCTTCCGCCATGGTATTTTCTTCCAAAGCCCGGACATAATCGCCCCGGGAGAAAGCCGCCATATCAATGCTTCTGGGGCTGGTGGCGCTCCACAGGGTCAGTTTGTTTACTGCATTGGTGTTGTAGCCGGAAATCAGCATATCGTAGGGAACGGCGATGACGTCGCTGGTGTCGGAGTAGCTCACCTTCATCTTGCCGTTTTCGTCGGTGTACTCATGCACATTGCCGCCGAAATGCACGGTGTAGGTTTCGTCTTTCCGGGGAATCAGCCACACGTCCCCCAGATTGAGCCAGTCGTCGGGGTATTCCATCTGCCAGCCGTCCACAATCTTCTGCTTGAAGATGCCGAACTCATACCGGATGGAAAAGCCGGTGCAGGGGATGGACAGGGTGGTGGCGGAGTCCATGTAGCAGCTGGCCAGACGGCCCAGGCCGCCGTTGCCCAAACCTGCGTCGGGTTCCATGGCGTACAGATCCTTCAGATCCACCTTGACTTCCTTCAGGGCATCCCGGAATACATCCTCCAGGCCCAAGTTGAACAGGTTGTTGTGCAGGCTGGTACCCACCAGAAACTCCATGGAAATGTAGTAGACCTGCTTTGCTTTTTTGCCTTCGTACTGATCGCAGAAGGTCTGGCGCTTTTTGGCCAGCATATCCCGTACCACCAGGCAGGTTGCCTTGAACACCTGGGTGTTGGTGGCTTCCTTCAGATAGCAGCCGAAATGGCGCTGACACTTATCGTCCAGAAGCGTAAAAATTTGCTCTTTGCTGATACTCACTTGTTTCCCTCCATAGTTTTGAATACTGTCATACCCCAGCGCAGAAAGGCATACTGCCGGGGGAAAATGGATTTGTCCAGCGGCAGTGCCGCTTGTGAGGTTTAACCTTTCCTTATGATACTAAATCGAGGCATAGAATTCAAGCGGCAACTGTCGTCTTTTAAAAAAGTTGTAACCATCACCAGAATAAGTTCCTAAATCTTGTGGATTTTATCTTATATTTTGGCATTTTGCCATCCAATTCCTGGAAAAGGAAGAAACCCTTGATTATGTTTGATGTTTTTTGACCGATTTTGCTCATTCGACTCTCCTCTTTTTCTATGAAATTGGTTGAAAAGAAAGCCAAAATTTGCTATACTAAGAGGGTATAGAAAGATGGATAAGAATGGAAACTACAAAGAAAAGTGTGATTGTATATGAGAGTATTGTATGACAGCAAAAACACGGACTATAAAAAACCCTTTGGCTGTCTGGAACAAAACCAATCCTGCTGGATCCGCATCCGGATCCCTGCGGAATGTCAGAGCAAAACCGTCACCCTGCGGCTGAAAGGAGAATACACCGGTTCGGTGGAAGTACCTATGACCCGCTGGGAGGAAACCGACGGCAGTTTTGAAGGTTATGAATCCTACGCAGGAAAGTTTTCCCTGAAGGAAAGCGACTTATACTTCTATTACTTCCATGTGGAGATGGAAAACGGGATCATGGATCTCTATAAAGAAAACTTCCGGGATGTAATGATTGGTGACGAAAACTGCCCTAAATGGCAGCTTACCGTCTACCCGGCGGGATACACCACTCCTCGGTGTTTCCAGGGCCAGGTAATGTACCAGATCTTTCCCGACCGGTTTTTCCGCTACGGAGAGTGTGATACCACCGAAAAGCTTACCCCCTTTACCCTCCACCAGGATGTCCACGACTGTCCGGAGTACCGTCCGGATCAAAACGGTATTATCTGGAACAACGACTTTTTCGGGGGCAACCTGAAGGGCATTGAAAAGAAGCTGCCTTATTTGAAGCGGCTGAATGTGTCGGTGATCTATCTCAACCCCATCTTCATGGCCTATTCCAACCACCGCTACGACACCGCTAACTACCGCCGGGTGGATCCCCTGCTGGGCACCGAGGAAGATTTCCGTCAGCTCTGCGCCTCCGCCCACCAGATAGGGATGAAGATCATCCTAGACGGGGTGTTCAGCCACACCGGTTCCGACAGTTTGTACTTTGACAAATTAAATCGCTACGGCGGCGGAGCCTACCACGACCCCAACTCCAAGTACCACAGCTGGTACCAGTTCCACGGCGACAACCTGAAGGAGTACACCTCCTGGTGGGGGATCGACACCCTTCCCTGCGTGGAAGAGCTGGACGACAATTACCTGGACTACATCATCCGCGGGGAGGATAGCGTGCTGGCCCACTGGATGAAGTTGGGAGCAGACGGTTTCCGGCTGGATGTGGCAGACGAACTCCCCGACGAATTTATCCGCCTGCTCCACAAGCGGGTGAAGGAGCTCAACCCCGACGGCCTGGTCATCGGCGAAGTCTGGGAGGACGCCTCCAACAAAGTATCCTACAGCGTGCGGCGGCGGTACTTCACCAATTTGGAGCTGGACGCTACCATGAACTATCCCTACAAGGACGCCATCATCGGCTTTGTGAAGGGGGAGATGGATGCCGGCGCCATGGCCCGGTCCATGATGACCATTGCGGAAAATTACCCCAAACCGATTTTGGACTGCGTCATGAACAGCCTCTCCACCCACGACACCATGCGGATTCTCACGGTGCTGGGAGCGGACCGGTTTGACTACTCCCGGGATGAAAAAGCCGGGGCCAAAATTCCGCCCCACCTGTACCGCACCGCTATGAAACGAGCTCGGGCTGCCGCCTTTTTACAGTTTATGCTCCCCGGCACCGGATGTATCTACTATGGGGACGAAGTGGGGCTGGAAGGGTACGAAGATCCCTTCAACCGCCGGTTTTTCCCCTGGGACAACATCAACGACGACCTGCTGCTGTTCTACAAAACCGTCACCGGCTTAAAGCAGTCTCACCCCGCCTTGCAGGTGGGAGATCTGCGGATTGTCACCGCCCAAGGCCGGGTGCTGATCTTTACCCGAGAATGTCCCGAAGAAAAAGCTACTGTGGCCATCAACCTAGGGGATGGTACCTACTCCTTCTCCTATACCCCTCCGGCAGAGGATTTGAGCTTTGTTCAGAGTGCCAGCTTTGTGGACGATGTGGTCTGCCTCAACCCCGGCGGCTTTGTGCTGATCAGCCAGAAAAAAGCAGCGCCCCCTGCCAAAGCGTTGGAAAGCGGTCCCAAGCAGAAGCAGCTTCCCAGCAGCGAACCCCCTGCCCGCCTGTCCACCGGACGCCGGTTTGGACGCCGGTTTCGGTAATTTCAAATCAGAAAGGAACCATTGCTATGAACCATCCTATTGTCACCATCACTATGGAAGACGGAAGTGTCATCCGGGCGGAACTGTACCCGGAAGTGGCTCCCAACACCGTCAATAATTTCATCAGCCTGGTGAAGAAGTGCTTTTATAACGGCACCATCTTTCACCGGGTGATCCCCGGCTTTATGATCCAGGGAGGCGACCCTACCGGCACCGGCACCGGCGGCCCGGGCTATTCCATCCACGGAGAATTTTCTTCCAACGGCTTTGCCAATGACCTGAAGCACACCACCGGAGTGCTGAGCATGGCCCGTACCATGGCACCCAACTCCGCCGGCAGCCAGTTCTTCATTATGGTTGCAGACGCACCCCATCTGGACGGGGAATACGCTGCCTTCGGCAAGGTAATTGAGGGCATGGACGTAGCACTGGCCATCGCCGCCCAGCCCCGGGACTACTACGACCGACCCCGGGCGGATCAGAAGATGAAGAGCGTCACGGTGGATACTCTGGGCGAGGACTATCCGGAACCGAAACGGGGACGGTAACTTGAAGTTTTTGGTGCAGCTTTTTTCAAAAAGGTGCTGGGGATGCAAGGGGCAAAGCCCCTGCAAACAATACGGAGTCCTTGAAAAGGGTCCGTGGCTGACAGGTACGCCTTTGGCGACCTGTCCAAGTCCGCTCTTTGCGGTCGGTAGGAATGACCGCAATTTTGCTTCGCAAAAACCGAGCGAACTTGCTGTGATCTTGTAGCCCAGTCGGTGGAGGCCGGAATTGGAATCCACCTGACGATGCTGCCGAAGGCAGCCAGGAAGGTCAATGCTAAAGGCATAAAATCAAACACAAAAAACAGCCCTCTGTGCGCAATAACACAGAGGGTTTTGTTATTTTATCTTGATGTTTCCAGCTTGACCTGTCCTCGGCTGACGCCATTGGACAGGGCAGATTCCGGCTCCGGCTTCCACTAGCTATGGCTACATTGGCCGTGTGCCTAAGACCCTTTTAAACTTTTAAGGTTCCTTTGCAGGGGCTTTGCCCCTTGCATCCCCACCAGCCTTTAAAAAGGCTGGACCTAAACTTTAAGTCACCGCTACTTTCTCCGGTGTCAGGTACTTCTCCACAAACCCCAGCACCTTCTCCCGGTACTCCTCCGGCTGCCGCAGATACGCCTGGGTGTGGCTGGCATCCTCTACCCGCAGGTACTCCTTCTCCCCGGCCGCCGCCTCATAACACAAATCCTGCATATAGGGTCGGACAAAAGCGTCCATGCTCCCATGAATAAACAGCGCCGGCAGTTTCGTTTTTTTCAGCTGCTCCAAGCTGGAGGCTTCCCGGAAATCATATTTTGCCGCCCACTTTGCCACCAGGCTGGCCTGGTACAACAGCGGGAAGGCAGGCAGGTGGAAGATGGTTTTCAGCTCGTCCCGGAAGATCCGCTCCACCGAGGCGTACCCGCAATCCTCCACAATAGCCTTCACATTTTCCGGCAGAGCTTCCCCGGCGGTCATCATCACGGTAGCCGCCCCCATGGATACCCCATGGAGCAGGATTTCCGCTTCCGGATCCCGGTTGAGGATTTCGTCGATCCAGCACACCATATCCCGGCGTTCCAGCCAGCCCATACCGGTATACTTGCCACCGCTTTTGCCGTGGGCTCGCTGATCCGGTACCAACAAGGAAAAACCTTCCTTTAAGTACATCCCGGAATAGTCCATCATGTCCCGGCCGGTGCACATATACCCGTGCACCAGAATCACCCACCGGTGCCCCGGCTGCACAAAAGCCCGGGCCAACAAAGGCACGCCGTCCTCAGCGCTGATCCCCCAGGATTCTTTTCTAGTTTGGTCCAGCAGCCATCGGTTCTCCTCCCGAATCCGGACTTTGTTTTGGTCGATGATTTTTTGTCGCTGGGGGTATTTTTCCGGCTGCTCCCGCTCCGCCTTAGGGATGAGCGAGTCGTCCCAGGCCTTTTTCCGTCCCACTGCCAGCCGAACAAAAAACAGACCCACGATCCAGGTAATGCCGATGCCCAATAGAAAAAGGGCCGCCAGACCGGCGGCCAGAATCAGCAGTATCATCCAAATGTCCATTGCTAAAACTCCTGCCTGCGTCCTTTTTCACATCCTGTTTTTTACTCCATTACGGCTCAAACAGCTGGCCCTGCTTCTCATACCGGGCAATCCGGGTAATGCGGTTTTCCTCGTCCACAAACACCACTTTAGGCCGGTAAGTTTTGGCCTGTTCCGGCTTCATCTGGATGTAGCTCATAATAATAACCTTGTCCCCGGCTTTGGCACAGTGGGCCGCTGCCCCATTCAGACAGATCACCCCGCTGCCGGGCTTTCCGGCAATCAGGTAGGTCACCAGCCGGGCGCCGTTGTCGATGTTGGCTACCTGCACCTGCTGGTACTCCTGCATCCCTGCAGCTTCCATCAGATCCGCATCCACGGTGATGCTGCCGATGTAATCCTTTTCTGCCTGGGTGACAATGGCCCGGTGGATCTTTCCTTGAAGCATGGTGATTTTCACTTGGCGTCCCCTCCCGTAATAAAGTTGTCGATGAGCCGAGTCTTTCCGATATACACCGCCATGGCAAACAGGGTGCCGGGAGCCACTGTGTGGGCGGGCTGCAGATCAACGTCGTCCACCGCCTCCACGTAGTCGATGCGAGCCAGCGGTTCCTTCCCGATGTGTTCCTTCATAGCCGCCACAATGGCGTCAGCGTCGGTCTCTCCCTGAGCCACTTTTTCCTGGCCCAGTTTCACCGCCTGGCTCAGCACCAAAGCCGCCTGCCGTTCCTGAGGATTCAGGTACACGTTCCGGGAACTTTTCGCCAGCCCGTCCGCTTCCCGGACAATAGGGCAGCCTACTACTGTGACTCCCAGATCCAAGTCCCGGTTCATCTTCCGGACAATCGCCAGCTGCTGGGCATCCTTTTGACCGAAATAAGCCCGGTCGGCGTGAGATAGGCCGAACAGCTTACACACCACCGTACAGACTCCCTGAAAATGGGTGGGACGGGTTTTGCCGCAAAGCACGCCGGTCATGGATTGATCCATGGCAATGGTGGTGCCGAAACCCTGAGGATACATGACTTCCGGAGTGGGATGGAAAATCAAATCCACTCCCAGCTGCCGGCAAAGCTGCCGGTCCCGCTCAAAGTCCCGGGGATAGGCTTCCAGGTCTTCCCCCGGGGCAAATTGGGTGGGGTTCACGAACACGCTCACCATCACCCGGTCGCACTCCTGCCGCGCCCGGCGGATCAAGCTGGCGTGCCCTTCGTGGAGGTACCCCATGGTGGGCACCAGACCGATCGTTTCTCCTGCGTTTCTCCAGCAATCAATCTCCTGCTTCAATTCTTCTTTGGTGGTTGCAACCACGGTTTCCATGGAAAACTCCCCTTCCATTCACTACAATTCGTACTTCTATTC
>DXWR01000205.1 GCA_019416775.1 Oscillospiraceae bacterium
ATTGTGATGTCGTCCTTTCCCCCGACGGTAAAATTTTCAAAAGCCGCAGGGTATTGTTTCTTTCATTATGACAGATTTTTCTGCAAATACCAAGAGGGAAAAGAACATTTACTAAAATTTTGTGAAAATCTTACAAAGAAAAAGAAGGCGGGTGAAATCCCGCCTGTTTTATCGATAATATTTCCCCTGCCAACTGTCCCGCCGCACCAGCTCCTTGTCAATTTCATTGAGGACGCAGAACTTTTTTAAACTCCACAAGGGCCCGATGAGATCTTCCTTTTTTCCATCGCCGGTGAGCCGGTGGATCACCGTTTCAGGGGGCAGCAGCTCCAACTGGTCGCAAACCACCTGGACGTATTCCTCCCGGGTCAGCATCTGCACCTGACCCTCCTGGAGCGCCTGGGTCATTTTGGTGCCTTTTAGGAAGTAGAGCAGGTGGAGCTTCACCGCATACATCCCCAGATGGGAGATCCGCCGGACATTTTCCACCATGCGAGCGCGATCTTCTCCCGGCAAGCCGTTGATCAGATGGATGCACACCCGAATGCCACGCTGCTTCAGCCGGGCATACCCTTCCAAAAAATCGGCATAGCTGTGGCAGCGGTTGATCTTCTCCCCGGTGTCGTCAAAGGTGGATTGCAGCCCCAATTCCACCAGCAGCCAGCATCGCCGGTTGAGCTGGGCCAGATAGTCGCAGACCTCTTCGCTGAGGCAGTCCGCCCGGGTGGCGATGTCCAGCCCCACACAGCCCGGCTGAGCCAGGGCAGTTTCGTACAATTCTTTTAACCGGGGCAGGGGAGCGTAGGTGTTGGTGTGGGCCTGAAAGTAGGCGATGCAGCCGCTGCCCGGCCATTTTTGGTACATCGTTTCCTGCTGGATGCGCCACTGTTCCGGGATGGGAAGCAGGGCGCTTTGGGTGAAATCCCCGCTGCCCCTGCCGGAACAGTAGGTGCAGCCCCCCACTCCCTTGCTGCCGTCCAGATTGGGGCAGGTAAAGCCCCCATCCAGGCTGATTTTGCAGACTTTTTCCCCAAAGATCTTTCGCAGTTCGTAGTTTTGGGTGTGGTAGCGCTTGTTGTCCAGGGTGTAGGGAAAGGGATTGGTCATAGTTTGCTCCTTTGGTCTTTTTAGGTAGTATAGCACACCGGAAAGGTTCTTTCAATCAAAGAAAATAGAAAAAGACAAAAAACGGAGCAAAAAAGGAGACTTTTCTGCTTATTTGCGGTGCTCGTCATGGTAGTATTTTCCCCCGGAATATGTTATAATAATTGCTGAAAGCAATCATTCAGAC
>DXWR01000206.1 GCA_019416775.1 Oscillospiraceae bacterium
TCGGAGATGTGTATAAGAGACAGGTCCGGGGTAAGAATCCCCGCCAGCAAAGCCAGCAGGGTGGTTTTGCCCCGTCCGTTGCGACCAATCAGGCCGGTTTTCCAACCGGTGTCCAACGTCACGGAAAAATCCTCCAACACCGGCTCACTGCTGCCGGGATAGGTAAAGTTCACCTTTGACAATTCAATTTTAGACATTGAGCATCCCTCCAAACAAAAACTCCGTTTTCTGCCACGGTTCTGCCGGGGAAAACGGAGTAATGGGACGCCAATGTCAGTTTCATCAGGGCAAAAAACAAAGAAACCTTCGGCGCACCCAGTGCATGGCAATCTCCAAAAAAACCGCAGCAGAACCCCGCTCCGTTTCAAACCGAGAGCGGCAACGATCTGTTTGCTTTTTGAGATTACTCCTTGCGCATGGCGGCGAAAGTTCCCTTCTTTCCTTCTTTTCTGGGGATAGGATACCATGCTTTTTTCAAAATGTCAAGATACCAAACGAAAATCCCGGCCTGGTGCAGACCGGGAAGGAAACATAATTTAATGATGTTCCGGCGGATCGAATGGCTGGGTAAAATCGGTGACGATCTGCCGGTTGGCACAGGCGGGAGAATAGACGAACCGGTCCATATGGCTGCCTTGAAAGTAGTAATGAGGGGGCTGCTTGGGATAGGCTGCTTGGAAGCTGTCCACCAAAATCAGTTTGACCTTCATCTTTTCCGGGATCAGGCTTTTGATATACACGCTGGCCTGCTGTCCCGCCTCCACTCCCGGGCGGCTTTCCGCTAAACCTGCCAGATTGGGGGTGAGCTCCACAAAGATTCCGTAATTTTCAATGGAGCGGACGATCCCCGCCACCGTCTGGCCGGGAGAAAAGTTGGCGGCGTTTTCTTCCCAGGTACCTAGCAGTTCCTTATGGGTGAGACAGAGCTTACCTTGATGGTCGAAACCCCGGACCACCGCCAAAATGTCCTGCCCCACCCAAAACCGGTCGGAGGGGTGAGAAATCCGAGAAACAGAAATGGCGTCGATGGGAATCAGGCTGACAATACCACAGCCCACATCAACAAAGGCCCCAAAGGGCTCCAGATGGGTGACTTTGGCGGGGATCACATCCCCTTGGGTCAGGTGACTGAGATAATCTTCCATGCAGTGCTGCTGGACGGTGCGGCGGCTGAGCACCGCCACCGGTTCCCCGGCGTGGGTTTTCGTCATTCCGGTGACGGTAAAGCACACCGGCTTGTTTACTCGGGACAGGATAGCGATGTCCCGCACCGTCCCTTCCCGTATCCCCAGGGCGCACTCCTCTTTGGGAATGATCCCCCGCATACTTCCCAATTCCACAATGAGGTTATGGGCAGAATCACACATCACTGCCCGGGCCTCCAAAATCTTGGGCTGACCCACCGCTTGGAGGATCTGCTGACGGCTCAGCCCTGCCGCCGCAGTGCGCATTCCTTCCGGCAAATAATCCGACATCCTATGACCTCCTTGGTTTTTTCTTCAAGGAAAGTATATGCAGTTTGCCTGAAATTTAGACGGAACCGGGAAAAACTTTCCCCCAAACAAAAAACGACGCACAAGCCCAAGAAGGCTTGTACGCCGCAAAACACCTTATTTTGCCGGTGCCGTACGCTGTTCCAGAGGAATATAGGCGCGGCTTTTCGACATAGACTTGTAAGCAGGACGCATGATCCGCCGGTTGGTGAACATTTCCTCCATCCGGTGAGCCGCCCAGCCCGCCATCCGGGAGCAGGCAAAGAGAGGGGTGACCAGATCTTCCGGAATCCGCAGCATCCGGTACACCAAACCGGAGTACAGATCCACATTGGCACAAATGGGCTTATCGGTACCCTTTACTGTTTTCATCAGTTCCGGTGTCAGGGTTTCGATAGTCTCCAACAGATTGAACTCCCGTTCAAATTCGGTGCCCATGGCCAGTTTCTTGGCGTTTTGCTTGAGAATCTTGGCCCGGGGATCGCTGAGGGTATAGACGGCATGGCCCATGCCGTAGATCAGGCCGGTGCCGTCCCCGGCTTCCTTTCGGATCACCTTGGTGAGCAGGTCTGCCACTTCGTCCAGATCTTCCCAGTTTTGAAGGTGGTTCTTAAAGTACTCCAGCTGGTGGATGCACTTGATGTTGGCGCCGCCGTGGCGGAAGCCCTTCAAAGATCCAATGGCCCCGGCATAGGCGGAATAGCAGTCGGTACCGGAGCTGGTGAGACAGCGGCAGGTGAAGGTAGAGTTGTTGCCGCCGCCGTGTTCCGCATGGAGGATCATGCAGATATCCAGCAATTTGGCTTCCTCATCGGTAAACTGCCGATCCGGACGAAGCAGGCTGAGAATGCTTTCAGCGGTGGATTGTTCCGGTACGGTGGGATGGAGGATCATGGACTGATGCTCAAAGTGGCTGATCTTCACCTGGTACGCCTTCACCATAATATTGGGCAGCCGGGCAATGAGCTTTAACGCCTTCACCATTTCGCTTTCCATGGTGAGATCCTCTGCCAGATCGTCGAAAGAGTACAGCGCCAGCACGCTTCGAGCCAGCTTGTTCATAATGTTGTTGGAGGGGGCTTTCAGGATCATGTCCTCAAAAAAGGTGGGCGGGATGTCCCGGAATTTTCCCATCAGCACCATAAACCGGTCCAGTTCTTCCCGGGTGGGCAGCTGGCCGAACAGAAGCAGATAAACCGTTTCCTCAAAGCCGAACCGGTTTTCCGCCACACAGCCTGCTACAATATCCTCCACGTCTATGCCCCGGTAGCTCAGCCGGCCTTCCACCGGTTCCCGCTCCCCTTCGTTGATCACATAGCCGTGTACGTTGCAGATATTGGTCAAACCCGCCAGTACGCCGGTGCCGTCGGCATTGCGCAGACCTCGTTTTACCGAATAGGTCTCATACATTTTCGGGTCGATTTGATTGTTCTTTCGATATTCCTCACAGAGAGTGTGAATGGAACTTTCCTTGATGTGCAAAGCATCCAGCTCCGTCTTCACAAAACCATCTCCCTTTCTGCATCAATTCCTGTTAGTTCTTGCATCTAATGCCTTTTATTTTACCACAGGTTGGGAGATACGTCAAGTTTTCTGCATTTCCGGGAAATGATTCCTGCAAACAAAGGAGGCCAGCCGGAATGAAAAAAGAAAAATTATTCTTTTTTGGAGCGGTGGCGGGGATCTGCCTGGTGATTTGCCTGTTGTTGGGGATGTTGGG
>DXWR01000207.1 GCA_019416775.1 Oscillospiraceae bacterium
GCCAATAACCGCATCCAAGACCTGGAACGCCATGAAGAACAGGAATGGGCCCAGCATCATGGCGGGGAGGGAAGATAAAAAAAGAACGCCCGGAAAGGACGTTCTAATAAAATTTAGGTCAACCCTTTTAGGAAAATAAGATGGAAGATCGTTTTTCCGAAGGGATTGTGGGGTTGCAAGGGGCAACGAAACGTCCAGGGACGTTCCTCCGTCCCATCTTGACGGCCCAACAGGCCGGCCGTCATTTTGCTTCGCAAAAACCGATGGAACTCAACCCCTGCATTGGATTTCAATCCCCATCTTCCAGGAACGTCCCCCGCGGGCGTTCCTTCTCTTTTCCTCTCAGCCCTTGAGTCCTCTGGCCTGACGGTCCATATCCTCAACGACGATGTCGTAGATACTGCCCAGTCCGGCGCAGTATTCCAGCACCTTCCAAGGCTGGTTGGTGTGGTAGTGGATCTTGATGAGATCCTCGTCCCCCACCGCCAGCAGGCAGTCCCCGGGGATCTGGGTTTGGATGGCATCGTGAATCGCATCCTCGTCCAGCCCTTCTCCTTCGATGAGAAGCTGGGTGTCGTATTTGTATTCCAGCATCCTTTCACCTCCTGATTTCTTCCTTCTTTACAGCGGGGTGGCCGGCAGATTACAGAGCACCACCCCCAGATTCAAATACCCCGCAAAGGCCGTCCAGGCCAAATAAGGGGCCAGCAGCCACCCTGCCAGCTTGCGGATCTGGTAAAACCGCAGCAGGGTGACCAAAATCAGCGCCCACAGCACCATCAGCCACACAAAGGCCCCCAGCCGCCACTCCAGGGTAAAAAACAGCAGGGGCCAGAAAAAGTTCATCCCCAGCTGCAAGCCGTACAGCCGCAGCGCGGCCCGGGCCGCCCCTTTGGAGCCGGGTTGATTCCACACCAAAAAGCTGGCCAGTCCCATGAGCAGATACAGCACCGTCCAGACCGCCGCAAACACCCAGTCCGGCGGGGTCAGCGGGGGTTTGGTCAAAGCGTCGAAGGCCGCCATGCCCGGCCCATTGACCAAGCCGCTCAAGGCCCCCACCCCCAAAGGCGCCGCCAAACAGAGCAGCAGGGACTTCCATGGAAAGTTTACGGGAAAGTTCACGCCCATCACCTCATCCAAAGGATAGGCGCAAATCCCCCAAATTATTCTTCCCGGCCCGGCTCCCGGCGCAAAAAGTCCGCTGCTTCCCGGATCATCCGGCCTTGGTCCGCCCCCCAGAGGCCGTGATCCAGATCTTCCAGCAGCACCAGCCGGCAGCGCTTCAGCACCCGGGCGTACTTTCGGGAAGCGGACACATCCACAATCCGGTCGTGGACGCCATGAATGTCCAGCACCGGGCCGGTAAACCGGGCGGTCACCTCATAGATGGGAAGGCACTGGGCGATGCGGAAGTACTTTCCCCCCACCACATGGACCCCGTCCACCTTCACCGAATCCGGGATACGGGCCGGGTTGTAGTGGGCGGCCATGCACCGGCCGGTTTGGGCGTCGGTTTTTAGGGTGGCCGCCGGGGCCAGCAGGCAGAGTTTGTCAATGAGATCGGGAC
>DXWR01000208.1 GCA_019416775.1 Oscillospiraceae bacterium
GAAGCAGTAGGAAGAGCTGTGAGGAAAAGCGGGATCCCCAGAGAGGAGTTTTTTATTACCTCAAAGGTATGGCGGGACAAGCTCGGGTACGAATCGACGCTGAAGGAATTCGAGGAATCCCTGAAGAAGCTGCAAACCAACTACATCGACCTGCTCCTGCTCCACCAGCCCTTCGGCGATTACTACGGCGCTTATCGGGCTATGGAAGAAGCCTACAAGGAAGGCAAAGTCCGGGCTATCGGTGTCTCCAACTTCTACCCCGACCGGTATCTGGATATCTTCCACTTCTCCGAAATTAAGCCCGCCGTCAACCAGGTGGAGACCCATGTGTTCCAGCAGCAGAAGGTTGCCAAGAAGTACATGGAAAAGAACGGCACCCAGATTATGTCCTGGGGACCCTTTGCGGAAGGCAAGAACGACTACTTTCAAAACCCCGTGCTGAAGGAGATCGGGGAAAAGTATGGCAAATCCGTTGCCCAGGTTGCCCTGCGGTTCTTGCTCCAGAGCGACGTGGTGGTGATTCCCAAATCCACCCACGAAAACCGGATGCAGGAAAACTTCAACGTCTTTGACTTCACCCTCAGCAATGAGGATATGGAAAAGATCCAAGCCCTGGATACCGGCAAGAGCCTGTTCTTCTCCCACTATGATCCCGAAACGGTGGAATGGTTCATGACCATGGCTTAATCAACCCACCTCACTGATTGATACCTTGAATGCTCGGTGACAGAGAATTTTTCTGCCGCCGGGTATTTTTGCGTTCTTTCGCAATCTTAAGGAAATCTTATTGTATCCACCTCCCGGTTCCCGTATAATAAAATCATAAGGGGGGGATTTTTGTGTCCAAAAAGAAGATTGTCTTTCTTTCCATTCTGTTAGTCGTTTTGCTGATGCTAGGGGGAACTCTGTTTTACTTCCGCCATTACTTTCTGGGTACCAGCTTTGCCCCCATCTCCGCCAAAACCAACGCCGATTTCGGCATTGCAGACCAGATCAGTTCGGTGGACCGAGACGGGGACGGGATAGACGATCAAACCGACATCCTCCAAGGGGTTCGGGAGTACATCGCCACCCAGCCCAAATATCAAAGCAAGTACTACGCTTCCGGCTATCCCGACGACGGATACGGGGTCTGCACCGACGTGGTGGCCTACGGTTTGCGCAACGCCGGATATGACCTTCAACTGCTGGTAGACCAAGATATTCATTCCCATCCTGAAGACTACAACATCCAAACCCCGGATCAAAACATCGATTTCCGCCGGGTGCGAAATTTGAAGGTCTACTTTGCCCATACCGCCATCCCCCTCACCACCGACATCTACGACATCGATCAGTGGCAGGGCGGGGACATTGTGATCTTTGAAAGCCACATCGGGGTGGTGTCGGACCATCGGAACAATCGGGGCGTCTCTTATGTCATCCACTACGCCAACCCCTGGCAGGAATCCTACGAACAGGATATTTTGGAACACCGAGACGATATCGTAGGACATTATCGAATCAGTAAGTAAGGAATTGTTGAAAAGTCAGGGGACGCACCAAAAAGTTTTCAACAAGATTTGAAAGGGGTGTTGAAAGATGAGCCATTTTGCCTTCTCTCCGGGAGAATACGATGAAAAAATCCGAGCCACGCTGCCGTATTACCAAGAATTTTACCGACAGGTGGTGGACGTGGTGAAAGCCTTGGACTATCCTTCTTTGTCCTGGCTGGACCTGGGCTGCGGCACCGGAACGATGGGAGAAGCAGTCTTTTCCGCCTTTGCTCTGGAGCGATTTGTCTTTTGGGACCAATCCCCGGAGATGATCATCATTGCCAAAAGCCGGTTTGCCAAAACCAATGCCGAATTTGTCACCGCATCCCTGCTGGATTTGCACTGCCGGGAAGAATTCAACGTCATCACCGCCATTCAGGTCAACCATTATCTTCATCCCGAAGAACGAAAGAAAGCGGTTGCCAACTGCTATCAGGCTTTGCAGCCGGGAGGCGTTTTCTTCACCTTTGAAAATTTCGCTCCCAACAGCCAGAGGGGACAACAGCTTGCCCTAAAACGGTGGGATGCTTATCAAACAACCCAAGGCAGAAGCCCCCAACAAGTACAACAACACCTGTCACGATACGGAACAGAGTACTTTCCCATCCCGGTTTCGGAACACCTGCAGTTGTTGCAGGACTCCGGGTTTCAGATGGCGGAACTGCTCTGGCTGTCCTACCTTCAGGTTGGACTGTTCGGCATCAAATAAACCCATAAAAAAATCCGGCGGCAGAACGATTCTACCGTCGGTTTCTTTTTTGCCGGGATGCCTTGCATCCCCGTCCTTCTTAAAAAAGGAGGCTCAGCAGCTTGTTCCTTTATGCTTACGGATTTTTCGGTCAAGGATACCAAGCACTCCGGCCAAAATCAGGCTGGCACATACTGCTCCGAATACCACCGGCTGTACACTTTCTTTTAAATCTCCAAAAAGCAGCATTGCCAGAAACTCTGCTCCGCCTAAAAGTATAGAAACCTGAATCACTCGAATCACATATTTCATTTCTATTTCTCCTTTCTTTTCGGCCTTCGCGAAACGCCAGAACCCCATCCATACGGAGTTCATTTTAATTCAAAATCTTCTCGCCCAATTTTCCCAACGGTTTATTGAGCTGACGGGCAATGGTTCCCACAAATAGAGCGGCGGCTACCGTTCCTTCCCGCACTCCTTCCAACTGATGGAGGAAAATCAGGGACAAAGCGCTGGCGATCACCACCAGGCTCACGTCAAAGATCACCTTCATGGTGCCGAACTTGATGGAACAGACCTGGCAGATGGCCAGCACCACTCCTTCGCCGGCCAATACCACCACATGGGCGATGACCTCAAAGCTCACCCCTACCGCCACCAGCACAATGCCGATGACGCAGAACACCCACTGCATCAAATATCCTTGGCAGGGAATCTTTTCAATGGCCCAGATGCCGAAGTCGGTGAGATACCCAAACACCAGCGCCACCGGAAGCTGCATCAGCTGCACCGGCTGGAACTTCTTCCGCAAAATGCAGATCTGAATTAAAATAAAACAGCAGTGCATTAAAATAGTGGCGGTCCCCACACTCAAGGGGGTCAGCAGATTCACCACATAGGGCAAGCTGGAAATGGGGGAGGTGCCCAAGGCTGCTTTAATGGAAAAAGCTACCCCAAAAGCCATGATAGCAAGTCCCACCGCCAAAAATAAATACCGTTTGATGTAATAGCGAAGGGGATGCTTCAGCCGGTATGTCATTGCTGGTCGCCGGCTTCCCGCTTTTGCTGTGCTGCCCGGTACTTCAGATAGCTGTCCAGGATAATGGTGGCGGCCACCTCGTCGATGACCTCTTTGCGCTTTTTGCCGTAAACTCCCGTTTCATCCAAATAGCGCTGGGCCTGCATGGTGGTCTGCCGTTCGTCCCAGGTTTCCACCGGGATGGGGATCAAAGCGTTTAGCGCCTTGGCAAACCGGCGGCACTTTTCCGCCCGCTCGCCGTAACTGCCGTCCATATTCCGGGGCAGGCCCACCACCACCATGCCCACCCCCAATTC
>DXWR01000209.1 GCA_019416775.1 Oscillospiraceae bacterium
TTTTGGGATAATATGGAAAAGGGCCAGGAGATTCTCCGGCGCACCACCCAGCTGCGGAACAAGGTGGATGGCTACCGCAAATTGGAAAGTTTGGCGGATGACATCGAAACCATGATCCAGCTGGCGGAGGAGGAGGAAGATCCTTCCATGGCGGATGAGGTCAAGGAGATGTACGAAACCTTCGAGCACGATCTGGAGGAACAAACCCTCTCTACCCTGCTCACCGGGGAGTATGACGACCACAACGCCATTTTGACCTTCCACGCCGGGGCCGGCGGCACCGAGGCCCAGGACTGGGTGGAGATGCTCTACCGGATGTACACCCACTGGGCGGAAAAGCACGGCTTTACCTACGACATCCTGGACTATCAGCCTGGGGACGATGCCGGTATCAAAAGCGCTTCCATTCAGATCAACGGCCTGAATGCCTATGGGTATCTCCGCAGTGAAAACGGGGTGCACCGGCTGGTGCGGGTTTCTCCCTTTGACGCCTCCGGACGGCGGCACACCTCCTTTGCTTCTTTGGAGGTCATGCCGGAAATCGACGACACCATCCAGGTGGACATCCGGGACGAGGACATCAAAATGGACGTATTCCGTTCCTCCGGCGCCGGCGGTCAGCACATCAACAAAACCTCTTCGGCGGTGCGTCTGACCCATATCCCCACCGGCATTGTGGTGTCCTGCCAGACGGAACGGAGCCAGTTCCAAAACCGGGACACCGCCATGAAGATGCTGAAATCCAAGCTGTTTGAAATCAAGCAGCGGGAACATCTGGACAAAATCGAGGACATCAAGGGCGAGCATAAAGAAATCGCCTGGGGCAGCCAGATCCGCAGCTATGTGTTTATGCCCTACACTTTGGTGAAGGACACCCGCACCGGCTACGAAACCAGCAACGTCAACGCCGTCATGGACGGGGATCTGGACGGCTTCATCTACGCTTACCTGAAGCAACAGGACGAAATCCAATAATTTGGAATGACAAAAAATACCGCTCTGCCGGACTTAGTTTTCGGCAGAGCGGTTTTGTTTTGTTTTGCCGGATGGGAATTATTCCGGCTGGGCTACGGTCAAAACAATGCGCTTGGCGGTGCGGTGGTCTTCCGCCAGACAGGTGATCTCCCAGCGGTCTCCCGGCATCCATTCCATGGGCCGCATTTCCTCTTCATCCAGCAAAAAGCTTTGGAGGTAGCACAGCCCGGTGGGCAGGTGAGGCGCCACTCGTAGTCCCCCTTCCTGACCGGTGGGATGGAGAGTGTACTCCTTTTCTTGGGGGGTAAAGGCAGGGGAGAGGTAGCCGCCCCGCACCACGATCTGCTGGGGATGGGGATCGGTGTCATAGTATTCCGACACCGCCAGCCGACCGAAAATCCGGCAGGATGTGCCTGGCGCAGGAGCAAAGCGGAAGGTGAGATAGCCGCTTTCTGTGGAAAGGGTTTCCGGCAGAGGACAGCAGCAGGTGACAAATTCCTCTCCTTCCTTGCCTGGCAGCATCTGGATGGAAAGGGGATTTCCGTTGGCGGTGACGGTCAGGTTGTGGATCCCTTCCTTAGCCAATACTAAGAACCGCAAAAAGCAGGGCTTTTGGCTGCGCTTCATCTCGTAGGTGAACCAGCCTCCTTGTTCCGCTGCCCGGAAGTTTTCAAAGTAGTCGCTGCCGGCGTGGGTGTGTTCCCCGGCAACCTGGTGGAGCAGTTCATACTGGTCGTTGCCGATGGGCAGGCTGTCCACCTCGCAGCGGTATTCCCGCAGCTGCATTTTTTTGCGGATCAGGTGTTGGGTGAAAGCGGGGGAATCCGGCTCCAACAGGTAGAAGTAGATGCCTCCCCGGCAGCCGTGTTGGGAAAAATAAGGGACAAATTCCAATTTTTCCTGTAGGTCGGCATTTTTCAGGGTAAAGACCAGGTCACGGCCTTCCCGGATCAGGTTTTGGCTGAGATGCTTTAACCATTCTTCGCGATTTTCCACCAGGATGTAGTCCCGCACCGGGACTTCCCGGGTGGCCACCGTCACATTGACCCCGACGCAGGAGCACTCCATCTGTTCTGTTCCCAAATTGGCGCTGAGCACAGCAGGGCCGTAGGAGAAAGCCACCGCTTCCTTTTTGTCCGGCAAAAAGTGGGCTTGTACCTGCATGGCCAGGTGGAACTGAAGGTTGTCCCGGTGCTTCACCGGAACGGCCAGCAGCCCGTTTTCATCGGGAGTCAGCTCCAGCTTCTCCCCGTTTTTGGAGACGGTGGGAACACCGGTGCACCAGTCGGGGATGGCCAAATAGAGGGTGAATCCTTTTTCCGGCGCCCGGTATACCCGCACCTCCACCTGGCCGGAACGGGGCAGGTCGGCGTAGACCCGAAGTTGGAAGTCCGCTCCGTCAATGTGGGAGCTTTGATACCGCCAAAGCACCAGATCCTTGTTCTCCGGCCCGGTAAAGTAGCAGGTGCCTTCTCCCAGCTTGGTGAAGCTCTCCATGCCGGTGCCGGTGCAGCACCAAAAGCTGTCAAAGGGGGTGGAGAAGGCTTTAAAATAGCCGGTGCCCATGGGCTGGAAGTAGGTGGTCATGCCGGTGTCCGGATTTTGGGAAGCCAGGATGGCGTTGTAGTAGGTCCATTGATAGAAATCCATGTACTTCCGCTCCCCGGTGATGGCATAGAGCAGCTGGGAAAGCTTTAACATATTGTAGCTGTTGCAGGTTTCACAGTTGCAGCCGGTGCGTTCCCCGTCCAGCACATCCGCCGGACCGAAATGCTCCCACTCGCTGTTGCCTCCGGTGACGTAGCTGTGGTGGTGCACCACCATTTCCCAGAAGGAGAGGGCTGCGTTCAGGTAGAGCTGATCCTCCTCCCGCTGGCCCAGCACCAGGTACCGCCGCACTGCACCCAGCAGTTTAGGGATGGTGGTGTTGGCGTGGCGGCCGTTGAGAATGTCCTTCCCCTCTGCCAAAGGCTCAAACAGCCAGGTTTCGTCAAACCGGTGGGCCGCTTCCAGATGCCGGGGGTCTTTGGTGAGGTCATAGAGCTGGTACATAGCGTCGTTCATGCCGCCGTACTCCACTGCCAGCACCCGCTTTTGGGTGGCCTCGTCCCAGGCAAGCACCCGGTTTGCCACCCAATCCCCTAACCGCCGGGCAATCCATAAGGCGGTGGATTCGTGCCCGGGGGTGCGGGCAGCGCAGCAAAGGCTGTCCAGCAGCTTGTGCATGGTGTACCAGGGAACCCATGCGGGCTTACCCTGTTCCAACGCGTCAAACAGGCTTTCTTCCGAAGCAAACAGGTAGCCGTCCTCCCGCTGGCACGTTAACAGTGCCTGGAGGATGCTGTCGATCCGGTCGAAGATCCAGGGTTTGCCCATGGTCTGCTGAGCCTGACAGAGGGCGGTAAGGTAGTGGCCCAAGGTGTGGCCTTTGATCTGGGTCTGCTCCCAGCCGTCGTAGGCCGGGGCAGAGGGGGTCAGCCCCGCTTGGACGTAAAAGGAGTGGAGCAGCCGCTCCGGTTCCAGTTGGGAAAGGTATTCCAGTTCCTTTTGGATGGCGTTGGCGCAGTAGGGATCCCAGAGATCCACATAGCTGCTCAAAGGGAGGGGAGTGTATTTCATAAGCAATCTCCTTGTGTTACCTAGTTTCTTTATAGTAAAGCCATTGTAACAATCCCCGGGGGAAATGTAAATAGGAAAACTTCATATAGGTGTCATTTTCTCACATTTTTCCCGTGAGATCCTTATTTGACAAAATAATCCTGCCGCTTCCCGCGCCTCCCGCAAAAAAACCACTGAAATCTGTTGATTTAATCAAAAACGCGCTTGTCTTTTCTTGGAAATTTTGTTATACTTGTTAAAAACATCCTTTGGATGGAAAGGCGGCGGATCCATGAAAAAACGATCGATTCTGGCGTGGCTGTTGAGTTTTGCCATGCTTTGTTCCTGCTTTTCCGCAGGTATGCTGCCGGTTACCGCAAGGGAAACCGGGGAAGTGGAATTCCCCAGTTCTTTGGCGCCCGGCAACGACGGAAACATTCACGACCCCAGCATTTTCTACGACCAAGCCAGCGGGTACTATTATGTGTACAGCACCGGCATCGGCGAAACCCTCACCGTGGTCCGCACCAAGGATTCCAATATGCGCAGCTGGGAACGGTTGAACTTTGACACTTCCGGCCTGATTACCGATGAGATCACCGCCATTACCCGGGTGGACAACATCTGGGCGCCGGATCTGGTGAAGGTAGGGGAGGAATACCGCCTGTACTATTCCTGTTCCCAATCCGGGCGGGGGGATTCCTGCATCGCCCTGGCCACTTCCGACCGCCCCGACGGCGGGTTTACATTCCAAGGAATTGTGGTGCAGTCCACCCAATCCAGCTGGGGACGCACCGGCAATGCCATCGACCCCTGCATTGTCACCGAAGAAGGCACCGGAGACCAGTACATGACCTGGGGCAGCTTTGGCGCAGGGATTTTTGTTCAAAAGCTGACTGCCGATGGCTTTTTGGATTCCTCCAGCCCGGCGGTGAACATTGCCCGGCGCACCGGTGCGGAAACCGGAGTGGAGGGCCCCTACATCCGCTATAACCCCGACACCGGTTACTATTATTTGTTTGTTTCCTACGGCAATCTCAGCAACAACTACAACGTCCGGGTGGCCCGGAGCAAGTCCATTACCGGCCCTTATCTGGACGACCAAGGCCGCAATATGGCTACCGACAGCACCGGCACCTTAGACGGCGATATTGGCTATAAACTTACCTCCGGCTTCCAGTATCCCGGCGGCCCCAACGATTCCACCGGTTACGATGGAAACGGCGCTGCCTGGATGGGCTTGGGACACTGCTCGGTGCTCAACCAAGACGGCACCTGGATCCTGTACTGCCATTCCCGGATCAATAACGGCTACGGCGCGGAAGCCGGGCTTTGGATGCAGTGCCACCAGCTCCTTTGGAGTGAAGAGGGCTGGCCGCTGATGGTATCCGCCTTTTACGACGGGGAGCAGGTGCAGCAGGTCTCTCCCGGCGCCGTGGTAGGCACCTTCCAGCGGATTGATTTGAGCAAAAACGACGCCGACTTAACCCGCACTTCCACCGAAATGACCTTCTCCCCGGACGGCACTTTCACCAGTCAGGCTGGTTCCGGCCGCTGGGACTTCACCGGAGAAAACCAGGTTTACTGCTTTTACGATTCCGGCCGCATCGACCAGCTGCAAGTCCTCCCCGGATGGGATCAGGAAAACGGCCGGGGCTGTTATGTGATCACCGGCTATGACCAGGACACCCACCTTCAGGTTTGGGGCAAAAAGGTGAGCGGCAACTACAACCAGGCGGAAGAGGTTTCCTTTGTCCCCGGCTGGCTGATTCAGCCTTCGGAGGAGGACCTTTTGGCCCACTATCCTTTGGAGTATGACCTTTCCGACGCTACCGGTCAAAATGCCGACGGCACCATTTCCGGCGCCGGTTATTCTTTGGAAACCGGAATGCTCTGCCTAAACGGCGGCGCCAAATCCACCGGCAACTACCTCACCCTGCCTGCCGGAATGCTGGACGGAAGGGATCATTTGACCATCTCTTTCTGGGCGGAAAACGAAAACGCCCCCGGCAACTACGCCGCCTTTTTCCTGGGCAGCACCGAAGGAAATCCCCTGAATTATCTGCTGCTCAATCCTGCCAATCCCAGCGGCTATGTGAAGCTGGCCTTCACCGACCGGGTGGCAGCGGACAATATGCCCTGGAATACCGAAGTGGGCTTTGCCGCCACCGCCAACCCCACCGGCAACAGCGTGGAGAAGGTGGAGGGTTTGGCGCTGTATACCATTGTGGTGGACGGCAATGAGATGGATCTCTATGTCAACGGCGTCTCAGCCGGCAATACCGTCACCCTCAGCCGCACCATCTCCGATTTTGGAGAGGATTTAGCAGTCTATCTGGCGGCTTCCTCCTACGGCGACGATCTCATGGCCGGCACCTTCCGGGATCTGCGGATCTATGACACCGCCCTTTCCGCTCCTCAGGTGGGTTGGCTTTCTGGGCAAAAGGAAGCCATTCTGGCCCGGCAGGCCCTGGACTGCCTGGAATTGGAGGAAAGCGACAGCCTGCTCCACAGCCTGACCCTGCCGGAAGAAAGTTTGGGTTATGCTCTGTCCTGGAGCAGCAGCAATCCCCAGGTTATTTCCGCCCAAGGCCAGGTGACCCGCCCGGCAGCAGGCAGTGCGCCGGTGACGGTGGTTCTCACCGCTTCGGTTACCGCAGGGCAAACTACCCTGACCCGGGACTTTACCTTTACCGTGATGCCTTTCGAGGAGGACCCCGATGTGAATGCAGAATATTATCTTACTTTAGTAGATCTACCAGAATACCTGTACACCGATTTATCCCTGCCTGCCACTACCGGCAATCAGGACTCCATCACCTGGAAAAGCAGCAATGAAGCGGTGCTGGGCAGCGATGGAACCTTAAACACCACCTCTACCCAACCGCAGACTGTGACCTTAACTGCCACCCTCACCTTGGGGGAAGGCCGGGCGGAAAAGGAATTCACCCTCACTGTCACCGGCGGCTATCCCTGTGCCTTGGCCGGTTATATGACCGGTACCTCTGATTTGGAGGGCAGCCTCCATTTGGCGGCGGTGGATCCCAATGGGGAAGTCACCCCCCTCAATTCCGGAAACGGCCTGCTGTACCCGGATCTCAGCCAGGTGGCGCCCAACCACAACGGCCAGGTCAGCGGAGACACCGGCCTGTACTTTACCTCCGCTGCCTTTGCCCGGCGGCCGGAGGGCGGCTATCTGCTGGCGGTTTCCCGTTCCATGGAACAGGACGGGGTTTGGCTGTATACCACCCATGATTTGGTGCAGTACGACAGCGGCACCCCCCTTATTTTGAAAGCAGGGGTGGAGGTAAAACGGATCCATTCGGTGGTTTGGTCCGTTGCCCAAAACGGATATGAAATCAACTGGACCAGCGCCGGTGAGGACACCTACACCACCTTGGTGGCAGAGGACTTCAGCCGGGTGCTCCGGGAGATCCAGGCAGAACCGGTGGAGATTTATACGCCTTATCTTCTGCCCGATTCCGCCAAAGCTGATTCGGCCGGTGTGCTGTACCTGACCCAGGAGGAATCCACCGCCTTGGTGAACCGGTTGACCACCCCCACCAATACCGGTGTGGAGCCGGTGCCGGAGGTGTACACCGCCTTGGGGCAAGCGCCTCAGATGCCGGAAACCGTCACGGCCACCTATTCCGACGGCTCTACCGCAGAGTTTGGGGTGGAGTGGAATCTGGAAAAGGTAGACCTGACCCAGCCCGGCCGGTACACGGTCACCGGAACGGTGCAGCAGACCCAATATGACAACCCCTTTATTCTGTACCGCGCGGACCCCTATATCATCCGGGCAGAAGACGGCAGTTACTACTTTACCGCCTCCTACGCCACCGAAAGTGGTTCCAGCTATGACCGGGTCACCCTCCGCCATGCCGACACCATTGAGGGACTGGCCACAGCGCAGGATGTGACCCTTTGGACCGGCAGTCTCCTTTGGGCGCCGGAACTCCATTTCATAGACGGGCAATGGGTGATGTACTACGCAGAAAACATCAAAGCCTGCACCCGGATCTGCCGGGAAGGGGGAGACCCCATGAACCCCGCCGACTGGGGCGCAGAAATCCCCTTTGCCACCCTTCCCAATTACAACACCACCTCCAGTTTGGATATGACCTGCTTTGAGGTAAACGGCACCGGTTATGTCATCTGGGCCCAGATGGGGACAGGCAATGCCATTCAGCGCTCCACCCTCTACATGGCCCAGCTGGATCCCAACGATCCCTCTCGGATCACCGGGGACACCATGGTCCTCACCACCCCCCAGTATGCTTGGGAAATGGTGAACTTTATGGTCAATGAGGGCCCCAGCGTGCTGCAAAAGGACGGAAAGATCTACGTGTCCTTCTCCGCTTCCGGCACAGGAACGGAATACTGCATGGGCCTGCTCACGGCAGACGCCGATTCCGATCTGATGGATCCGGCCAGCTGGAGCAAAACCGGCTATCCGGTGCTTACCAGCCAGAATGTGCCCGGAGAGTACGGACCGGGACACAACAGCTTCACCTACGATGAAGATGGCAACGCCATCTTCGTGTATCACGCCCGCAGCGAAAGCACCAATTCCGGGGACACCTTGGCCGATTCCGGCCGCCATGCCCGGATCAAGCGGGTTCATTGGGCAGCAGACGGCACCCCCATCCTCAGCATGAGCTATGAAGAGGAACTGGCGCCGGAAAACATCACCGTCACCACCACTGTGGTGGTGGGAGATGGCTCCCTGTTGGAACACGATTTCAACCAGGACGACGAGGTGAATGTGTTGGACGTAATGACCTTGGCTCAGTCTGTGGTGGGAACTGCGCAGCTCCCGGAAGGGACCGACCCGGACCTGGATCACAACCAGATTGTGGATGTGCGGGATGTGATGATTTTGGCCCAGCAGGTGGTCTCCACCGAAAACCGTATTCGCTAACCTCATTTCCTTTCTTGTATCGCTTCCCCGGTGCTTTGGGTGCCGGGGAAGTTTTGCGTCTGTCACTATTTGTCTTTACATTTGATCTCTTCTGTGATATGATAAACCTACAATGATCCAAGCGCATAGAAGGGGAAACTATGGAATAAAAATGATTTTTTGTAAAAGAGCAGATGCCGGTCTGACGGCAACCCCTGCCGGAATCCCTTCGGAAAAACAGCCCGGCGCAATGGTGAAACTCTGTTTTTTCCGCTGCCTCACCGCAATATGGACCTGGACGGGAATTTGAACTACAGCGAAGGAGAAGAACGGAGTGTTTTGGATGTCATGGCCCGGGCAGTTTATGTGGCGGGCCTGTAATCAATCATGCACCCGAAAAAATCATCTAGGAAATGAAAGGAGAACCCCCATGAAGCAATTTTGGAAACGCAGTCTGGCTGCCGTTGCCGCCGCCTTGGTTCTGGGAACCTCTGGCATGGCTGTGTCGGCACAAACCCCTGTCACACTGGAAAGTTCGGTGATTTCCGCCGCCTGGAACAATTCCGCCCGTATTTCTCCGGAAGGGGAGTACACCCAGGTCAAGCAGGCCATTTATGAAGGCTTGCTGGCCCATCAGGACACCATCGACGTCTCCGGCTTAGGATTGCCGGCGGATCAGGAAGTGGTCATGGATGTGTACGTCAGTGTGCTCAAAGACCACCCGGAACTGTTTTCACCTATGGCTGCGGTGAGTTATGCATATAATCCGGCGGACAATATGGTAGTTTCCCTTCAGGCGTTTTACTACTACACCGCCGAAGAACTGCCCGCTATGCAGGCGGAGATCGACGCCGTGGTGGAACAGATGAAGGCCAACACCCAGGGCTTGTCCGATTTCAACAAACTGCTGGTGATCCACGATTGGCTGGCGGAACGGATGACCTATGATTATGAAGTGGCCGGCAGCACCCAGCTCACCTCCGGCCGCACTGCCTACGACGCTTTGGTGCGCCATCAGGGGGTCTGTGAAGCCTACGATTTTGGCTTCCGGCTGCTGGCCAACGCCTTGGGCTTTGAAACCGGCTATGCCATGACGGCAGGCCACATTTGGAGCATGGTAAAGCTGGACGGGGAATGGTACCATGTGGACGTCACCCACGACGACCCCTCCATCAACGGCATTGACGTAATTCCCGGCTTTGTCAGCCACACCTATTTTTTGGTCAGCGACGCCGGAGTGCAGGATGCAAACCACGATAACGGCGCCTTTGAAGCTACCAATACTGCCACCTCCACCCGCTATGACGGGGACGCCTTGTTCTTCCGGGATTGGCAGACCTACCACGACGGCGGGACGGTTTGGAATGGCCA
This sequence comes from Oscillospiraceae bacterium, assembly GCA_019416775.1. Classification (GTDB taxonomy): domain Bacteria; phylum Bacillota; class Clostridia; order Oscillospirales; family Ruminococcaceae; genus Egerieicola. Next base: position 9,848 of record DXWR01000209.1, read on the forward strand.
GGTGTACTTTGCCGTCAGCAACACCCTGATGACCGGTGACTTTTCCGGCAGCTTGGAAGATCTCACCCCCGTGGACACCGGTTTGCTCTCCGTTTCCTCGGTGGCGGCTTACCCCGACGGTACCTCCGGCCTGCTGTTAACCGGATACGAGACGCCTGGGGAAAGCCAGGGACTGTACCGCTTCAGCCAAGACGGCTTGGAAAAACTGGCCGACCTTTCTTCGCCGGAATATTTTAACGATCCCAGCGCCGTGGTTTGGTGCTCCTATGCCCGGGAAAACCAGGACGGCACCATTTCCGTCCCCATTTCTTCCTCTTTGCTTCCCCAATTCCTGGAAACTGTAGTGACCCTTCCCGCTCCGGAACCTACCCCTGATCCGGAACCGGAACCGGACCCCGAACCCTGCGAACATCCCAACCTGACCTGGACTCTGGCTGCGGCCCCCACCCGGGAAACCGATGGCTTGCTCCAAGGCGTTTGCCCGGATTGCGGGGAAACCGTCACCCAGGCCCTGCCCTACGGCGATTTAGATCTGGATGGTACGGTCAACGTCACCGACGTGATGGTGCTGGCCCAGTGCATTGTCAACAACACCGGCGTGCTGGAAGGACTGGACTTGAACTTCGACGGCAACGATGAGGTGAATGTGGCGGATGTAATGACCCTGGCTCAGATGGTGGTCAACGGGAAGTAAGGTTTGGAATGTTTGCTTTTAATTGGGTTTTTCCAAAAAAGCAAAACCAAAACCGGCAAAATCAAAAACAGGATTCGTTTCTGCTGCAAATCGATTGACAGGGCATCTGCTTTTTGTTAAGATAAGCCCAGAGCAAAGGAGCTTGGTAAAACAGGCAACTTTGCTCTTTTATTTTGCGCCAAAAGGAGACTAAAGTTTATGCATCGCTATCAAGTGCTTTTTAAGGATACCAAGGATGTCAGTGATTTTGTGAACATCGCCATGGAATACCCCATGGACATCGATATCGTTCTGCAGCGCCAGATCGTGGACGGAAAGTCCTTTTTGGGAATCGCCAGCCTGTTGAGCCGGTATCAGAGTGAGCCGCTGTGCTTGACCTGCACCGAACAGAATCCGGAATTTGAACGCCGGATCACCCGGTTCTTGGCGGCGTAATTTGATTTTGCCCGTTTCTATGATTGCTTCCTATTTTGATGCAGCTCGCTGGTTTTAGCGGGCTGTATCCTTTTCTTGCACAAAAAGACGGTTTGTGGTATCCTCAAAGAAAAAGGAGGAATGTGCCATGTATCTATCCCATGAGTCGGATCTGCCCAAGGACCCGGTGATGCTGCTGAGCATTGTGAATATGAAGCTGCGGGACGGCTGTCCCAGCCTGGAGGAGTTCTGCAAGACCCTGGGAGCGGACCAGGCTGCTCTGGAAGCCAGGCTTTCTGCCATTGGATACACCTACGATCCTGCTGTAAATCAGTTTCGGTAAGCGCTGGTGAAACGGTTCGCTGAAAATTCAGGGTTTTACTGGAAAACCGCCTTGACAGCAGGCAGAATTCTGTTATAATTAACATATGGCTTTTGCAGAAAAGCAGGAAAATACAAAGTAAATTGCGGGGGTACCGCTTCGGCGGTTGAGAGATCACCCTTAGAACCTGTCGGTTAAGACCGTGGTAGGGAAGCAATGCGGTGCCGTTTGCGGCGGTTGTTTCTCAAAAAGGGAGGCAGCCGCCGTTTTTTACAGCGAAAAAGGAGGATTACCTTATGATACCGGTAGCGCTTACCATTGCGGGAAGCGACTGTACCGGCGGCGCCGGGATTCAGGCCGATTTGAAAACTTTTGCTGCCCACGGAGTGTATGGGGAAAGCGTCATTACCAGCGTGGTGGCGGAGAACACCTGCCAGGTCTTTTCCCGCCAGGACATTTCCCCGGAAGTGGTCACCGCCCAGCTGGATGCGGTGTACCGGGATATTCCCCCGGATGCGGTAAAACTGGGGATGCTCCCCACCGTTCAGGTGGTGGAGGCGGTGACGGATTGGCTTGCCGCCCATCCCGGCCGGCCGGTGGTCACCGATCCGGTGCTGGTGGCTACCAGCGGGGACGATCTGGTGGATCGCAGGGCGCTGAAAACCATCCGATCCTGCCTGCTGCCTTTGACCCACGTCCTCACCCCCAATCTGCCGGAGGCGGAAGTCCTCACCGGCATTGCGGTAAACGACGAAGTTTCCATGAAGGCCGCTGCCGCCATCCTCTGCAAC
>DXWR01000021.1 GCA_019416775.1 Oscillospiraceae bacterium
TCTCGGGGAATTGATTCCTGAGACTGCTGGGTTTAACGGATGCCTCCCTGGCTGCTTATGCAGCCGGGGAGGTTTTTTATGCAGGAAAAGCGGAAAAGAGGAATTTGTTACTCTTGTTACATTTTTTCGAATTTCCGGTAAACGGAGGTTGCAAGTGCGGGAGAAACCGTATATAATGGAGGTCAATTAGGCATTATGTCGACTCTTTCGGAATCTGAGAAGAAACGGGAAGGTTTTGACGGAAAGAGTCGCTGGGAATTTTAGAAAAACAGGCGTGAGGTGTCCCCATGATTCGTTTGAAGGACGTACAGATGGAGTATGAAAACGGGACAAAGGCCATCAAAGGCATCACTCTGACCATTGAAGATGGGGAGTTTGTCTTTTTGGTGGGACCTTCCGGTTCCGGCAAATCGACCATTATCAAGCTGTTGACCGGTGAAGTGGAACCGTGTGCGGGCCGCATCATGATCAACGGCTTTTCTGTCAGTAATATTTCGGACAAACAGATTCCGCTGATGCGGAGAACCCTGGGGGTGATCTTCCAGGATTTCCGCTTGATTGAAAAAAAGACTGTCTACGACAATCTGGCCTTTGTTATGCGGGCAGTGGGAGCACCGCAAAAGGAGATCCGCAAACGGATTCCGTATGTGCTGCACCTGGTGGATCTGGAGAACAAAGCCAACAGTTATCCCACGGAGCTTTCCGGTGGTGAGCAGCAGCGGGTGGCGATTGCCCGGGCATTGGTAAACAATCCCAATACCATCATTGCCGACGAGCCCACCGGAAACCTGGACCCGGAGCGGTCTTTGGAACTGATGAGCCTGCTGGTGAAAATCAATGAGCTGGGGACGACGGTCGTAGTCGTGACCCATGAGAAAGACTTGGTGGACCGCTTTGGCAAACGGGTGGTTACCATTGAATCCGGCCACGTCATCAACGACAGCGTGGGCGGCTATGTGGGAGGGCGCATCCATGGCTAAGCGGCACGATTTTCAATACTTTTTTCATGAAGGCCTGAGCAATATGTTCAGCCATGGATTTATGACCTTTGCGGCCATTGGCATTACCGTGGCCTGTCTGCTCATTATGGGAACGTTTACCCTGGTGGCAGTGAATGCGGATGCACAGCTGCGGGATCTGGAGCAGGAGAACGAAATCCTGGCGTATGTGGACGAGACATATACTTCCCAGCAGGCCCAGGCTCTGCAGAGTAAGCTGGAGCGCATTGAGGGCGTGACCACTGTGACGTACATCAGCCGGGAAGAAGCCATGGAGGACTTCAAGGCCGAGTACACCGATGACGAAATTTTTCAGGACCTGGATCCGCAGATCCTCCGGGACCGGTATGCCATTAAGATTGGGGATCTGGAGCAGATTCAGCAGATTAAGCGGGAAGTGGAATCGGTAGAGGGCATTGCAGATGTCAGCGCCTATGAAGAACTGGCCAGCGGTTTCATCACTCTGCGCAATGTGGCAACGGTGATTTGCGTAGCCCTGATCGCCATCTTGTTTGTGGTGTCGGTTTTCATTACCTCCAATACCATCAAGCTGACCACCTTTGACCGGCGGGAAGAAATCGCCATCATGCGTATGGTGGGCGCAACCAATGGGTTTATCCGGTGGCCGTTTGTCTATGAAGGGTTCATGCTGGGCCTTTTAAGCGCCATTATCGCCTTTTTGCTCCAGTGGGGACTGTATGAGGCTGTGGCGCAGGGCGTAGCCAGCAATGATACGCTTCAGCTGATCCGGGTAGTTCCCTTCAGCCAGCTGTGGGCTGCGGTAGCGGGGACCTTTGCCGGTGCCGGTATTTTGATTGGTGTGGGCGGCAGCTTG
>DXWR01000210.1 GCA_019416775.1 Oscillospiraceae bacterium
GTTGACATTTCTTGGTGAATTCTTTGAATCATCGCGAAAAAAAGCCACAAAACTAAAGGAAAACCCCTTAAAATCACCTAAAAAATGGAAATGTTTCACAGAAAATGGAATCCAAAAAACTTGACAAGTTCCCGGCTCTTCACTATAATGATTGCAAATCGGTAACAAGAATTACAAAAACACGCAAGCGAAGATTCCATCTACAATTTCCCCTACACTACGAAACACAGGAAATAAGGAGTTTATCATCATGAGACTGGAATGCAAATGGCTCAAGGCCCACAAAGAGATCCTCTGCAAAGCGATCTCTGCAGTTCTGATGGTAGCGATTATGGCTACTGTCCTCACCGGCCTGACCGCTGCGGAACAGGAAGTAAACATTCATGAAAATGGAACGGTGTACTCCCGTTACACGGTGTATACCGATCCGGAAAAGATTCTGGAAAGCCAGGGCATCGTTTTGGAAGAGGGAGATGAATATGTCTTCTCCGGTTTTGAAGACGGTGTGGCAGACCTGACTGTGATGCGCGCCTTCCGGGTGGACATCCAGGCAGACGGGACTGTCAAGGAAGTGAAAATGGCCAGCGGCACCGTGGCGGAAGCTCTGGAAAAAGCGGGCGTGACGGTTGGGGAAGACGATCTGATCAATGTCTCCATGGATCAGGAAGTGTTCTCCGGCATGACCATCGTCATCAACCGTGTCACCTACACTCAGGAAGACACCACTGAAACCATCCCCTATGAAACCGTGGAAAACGGCACTCTCTCTACCCCCTACAGCACCTATGTGGAAACCGTTGCCGGTGAAAACGGGGAAAAGGTAGTTACTACCCAGTACCGCTATGTGGACGGTGTTCTCACCGATTCCGAAGTAATCAACGAAGTCATCACCAAGAGTCCGGTGAACCGGGTTCTGGACGTGATGGAACAGTATTACGTAGGCGGTGAACTGGTGCAGGCGGAAACCTCTCCGGTGCAGCTGGATGCCAATGGTATCCCGGTGAACTATAAGAGCAAGGTGACCGGCAAGGCTACTGCTTACTCTGCTTTGGGCAAACCCACCTCTTTGACCCCCGGCGCCGTAGCCATGGATTTGAGCAAGTACCCCAAGGGAACGAAGCTGTATATCGTGTCCAGCGACGGCAGCTATGTTTACGGCTACTCTGTAGTGCGGGATACCGGTGCCTTCGTGCACAACGGCAGCGGCGTGCTGGTGGACTGCTTCTTCAACACCTATGAAGAAAGCGTGCAGTTCGGCGCAAAGACTGTGGATGTTTACGTTCTGTAATATCAACTGAATTATTTACAAAAAGGAATCTCCTTGGGCTGCGAAACCGGCAGTTGAAGGAGATTTTTCTTTTTTGGAAAGTCAGGACAAAAAGAAACCCGAGAGCGACGAACCGGCTCTCGGGCTTTGTCTTGTTTATGCCTGGAAGTGAACTTCCATGTAATCTTTGGCTTGCAGGATGACCTGCTGGATCTGTTGGTCGGTAAATTCATCGCCGAACCAAATTTCGTGGGCCACTGCCGCCTGCCATACCAACATGGACAAGCCGCCTTTGGCGGGAATGCCCAGAAATTTGGCGGTTTGAATCAGCTTGGTTTCGTATGGATTATACACTAAATCAAACACCGCTTCCGCCTGCCGGATCACATCCTCCGTCACAGGGCAGCCTTCAATATGGGGATACATTCCCACAGGAGTGGCGTTGACCAGCAGCCGATAGGAACCCTTTGGCTGGTCCAGCAGACAGTTTTGAATCTTCGCATCGGGACGGATCGCGAGCAGCCGCTGCTTTAAGGCGGCAGCCTGTTCTACGTCTTCTTTGCGCACTGCAATGGTCAAAGGGGAACCTGCCAGGATCACTTCGGTGGCGATCATATTGGCTACGCCGCCGCTGCCCAGCATCAGCACCGGGCCTTGGGAAAGTTCCACCCCCAAGCTGCGGATGCCGTGGAGAAATCCGTCTACGTCAGTGTTGTGGCCGATATAGCGGCCGTCTTTGATTTCTACCGTGTTTACGGACTGATACAGCTTGGCCTTTTCCGAAAGTTCAGTGAGGAAGGGGATGATTTCCACCTTATAGGGAATGGTGATATTGAATCCCTGGCCGGCCAGCAGATGGGGCACTTGGTTTTTTAAATCGTCCGGTGCCACATCATGTAGGCCGTAAGGCTGGGGATGTCCCGAGAGGGCAAACAGGGCTTCGTGGATGAAGGGGGACATGGAGTGTCCTAGGGGATGACCCAGCAGTCCGAAACTGGGGGTTTGCGCGTTGGTTTGTGTCACAGGCCCAGGACCTCCACTGCTTTTTGGTAGGTCTTTTCATCCTCCACATTCATGGACTCCACGCCGCTGAGGGTTTTTTTCACCAAGCCGGTGAGAACCTTGCCGGGGCCGCATTCCACAAAGGTGTCGTAACCGGCTTGCTTCATGTTGTCCAGCTCGGTGGTGAACCGGACGGGGGAGACAATATGCTTGGCCAGGTAGCCGGGCATATCGCTGACGTCGGTGAGCAGCTGGCCGGTGAGGTTGCAGTAAAACTCTTTTTTGGGGGCAGAGAATTTCACGTCCTTGATTTTTTCATAAAACGCATCTGCCGCAGGCTGCATCAGTTTGGAGTGGAAGGCAGCACTGACCGCCAGTTTAACGCAGCGCCGTGCACCCATTTCGGTGAACTTGGCAATGGCGGCGTCCACAGCGGCGGTTTCTCCGGCGATGACGGTCTGTACCGGGCTGTTGTAGTTGACGGGAACCACATAACCTTCAACCTGGGTGCAGCCTTCTTCCACCTGCTGGGGAGTGAGACCCAGAATGGCGCACATGCTGCCGGACTGCTGTTCAGCGCATTCCTGCATACAGGCGGCACGTTCTTTGATCAGACGGAAACCGTCCTCCATGCTCACCATGCCGGCGGCAACCATGGCGGCGTATTCGCCTAAAGAGTGGCCTGTGGCGCCGTCAAAGGTGAAACCGGCCTTTTCCATGGCTTTGAGGGCCACCAGGCTGGTAGTGAAGATGGCGGGCTGGCTGATCTTGGTCTGTGCCAGGGTGGCGGCGTCTGCTTCCAGGCAGAGCTGTTTTAGATCCATACCGGTGATGTCGCTGCCGCATTGGTAAATGGTTTCTGCTTCGGGGCAGAGCGCCAATAGCTGCTTGCCCATTCCTTCGTACTGGGAGCCTTGTCCGGAGCACAATAACATCGTCTTGCTCATTTTTTGCCTTCCTTTCTAAAATAGGAACACGTTTTATTTTATTGCTATTTTGATTTCCTCTAGTTTTCGTTTGCCGGCGAAACAACCAGTAAGCGTATAGCCGGCAAAGGAGAAACTCAGGGAAATCGGCATAGCCAACAATTCTATTATACCGGATGGGGGACAAAAAGGAAACCCTGTCCCGGAAAACTGGGTACCCTCCCAAAAATTCGGCACTGTTTTTATGTAATCTGCCCACATCTTGGGAAAATCTGAAAAAAATACCGTCGTTCTGGTGGTTGCAACCGCTCAAAAATATGTTATAATGGACAAGAAGAAAAAAAGTGTCTAATAACTCGATGCTTTTCCATCCGAAAAAAGCTGAGGTTTCCGATGTGGAAAGGGTTGGCAATAAGGTGTAATTTGTGCTATACTTGAAATGTCGGAATCGAACAGCATATACGGTAAAAAAAGCGAATCCTGACAAGGGAGGAACATTATGGGCATTTCCGTTTTGGGGGCAGGCTGTTGTCTGCCGCAGCAAGAAGTGGACAACCATGCGTTCGAGTCTTTTATTGAGACTTCGGATGAATGGATCACCACCCGTACCGGCATTCAGTGCCGGCGGATTTCTGATGGGATCTTGACCTATCAGATGGGGGCAGAAGCTGCCCGACAGGCGTTGGAAAACGCCAATATTGCGCCGGAAGAGATTGACATGGTCATCGCCACCACCGTCACCGCAGACGCCACCACTCCCAGTTTAGCCTGCTTAGCTGCCGCTGAAGTGGGAATCCATACCGCTCCCTGCATGGACTTGAACGCCGCCTGCACCGGCTTTGTCTATGCGTTGGATGTGGCGGAAAAGTATCTGCGCACCGATTCGGCCAAAAAGATTTTGATTATTTCCGCCGAAATGATGAGCCGGATCGTGAACTTCAAAGACCGTTCCAGCTGCGTCCTCTTCGGGGACGGCGCCGCCGCTGTGGTGGTGGGCCCTTCGGATAAGATGTACCACTCCTGGCTGGCCTGCAATTTGGACGGCCGGTACAAGATTTTCTCCAAAGCCACCAACTCGGAAAACCCCTTCCGTCAAAAAGAGTTTGATTGGCCGGAGGAGGTGGCGCACATGCAGCCCGGTTTGATGGAAATGGCGGGCAACGACGTGTATCGCTTTGCCACCCAGGCCATGCCGGAAGCGGTGCAGCGCTGCTGTGAAAAGGCCGGACTCACACCGGAACAGTTGGACCGGATCATTCCCCACCAGGCCAATCTGCGGATTATCCGCACGGCATTGAAGCATTTGGGTCTGCCGGAGGAAAAAGTACACATCAACATTCAGCATTACGGCAACATCTCCAGTGCCTGCATTCCCCTGTCGCTGTGTGAAATGCAGCAGGCCGGCGAGCTTCATCCGGGGGACAAGATTTGCCTGGTGGGCTTCGGCTCCGGTTTGACCTACGGCGCTGCTGTGCTGGAATGGTAAGGCTGAATCCATAAATCATAGGTTTCGAAATTCCCTTAAAATAAAAAACGTAAAGGAGTCAGAAGTATGAGTAAGACTGCATTGATCACTGGCGCATCCCAGGGCTTAGGCGCGGCCATGGCCCTTCGTCTGGCGAAAGACGGCTTTAATATCGCCATCAACTGCCGGGGCGAGTATGAATTGGAAAACGGCGGCAAGCAGACCCAGAAAGCTTGCCAAGACCTGGGCGTAGAAGCGGAATGCTTTTTGTGCGACGTTTCCAAGTTTGATGCTTGCAAGGAAATGGTGGACGCAGTCAAAGAGCGCTTCGGCACCATTGACGTACTGGTCAACAATGCCGGCATTACGAAAGACGGTTTGATTGCCCGGATGAGCGAAGAACAGTTTGACATCGTTACCTCTGTCAACTATAAGAGCGTGTTTAACATGATCCGTCACGTCACCCCTGTGATGATGAAGCAGCGCAGCGGCCGGATCATCAATGTGTCCAGCGTATCCGGGGTATATGGCAACGCGGGCCAGTTCAACTACTCCGCCACCAAGGCCGGCATTGTGGGCATGACCCTCACCGCCGCCAAGGAGTTGGGTCCGCGGAACATCAATGTCAACGCCATTGCCCCCGGCTTTATCCGCACCCCCATGACCGACGTGCTCACCGACGCACAGAAAAAAGCAGCGGAAAGCGTGGTGGCGCTGAAGCGGTTCGGCGAACCGGAAGAAGTGGCCAGCGTAGTTTCCTTCCTGGCTGGCCCGGATTCCAGCTATGTGTCCGGACAAGTCATCGTCATCGACGGCGCCATGTCCATTTAACCCTATCTGATAAAAGAAGATCAAGGAGGCAGCAAGATGAATCGAGTAGTCATTACCGGCATCGGTATGGTCAGCCCCATCGGAAACAATAAAGAAACTTTTTGGAATAACGTGAAAAACGGTGTTTGTGGGATTCGCCCCATTGAAAACATCGACGTATCCGATCTGCCGGTGAAGGTAGCGGCTCAGGTGTTGGATTTTGATCCCCTGCGCTGCTTTGATAAGAAAGAACTCCGTCGTACCGACCCCTTTACTCAGTATGCGGTGGACGCCGCATTGCAGGCTGTGGAGGATTGCGGCACCAAGTTTGAAGATCTGGATCCCTACCGCATCGGCGTCATCGTGGGCAGCGGCATCGGCGGCTTCCACTCCACCGACGAGGAATTCCCCAAGTTTTTGGCCAAGGGACCCCGTCGGGTCAGTGTGTTCTATATCCCCGAAATGATCGCCAATATGGCGGCCGGAACCATCGCCATCCGCACCGGCTTTAAGGGCGTCAACTACGCTCCGGTGACCGCTTGTGCTACCGGCAGCCACGCCATTGGCGAAGCCTTCCGCAACATCAAGCACGGCTATCTGGATGCCTGTGTGGCGGGTGGCAGCGAAGCGGCTATCATCCGTTTCTCCATTGCCGGATTCGATAATATGCAGGCTTTGACCCACGCTACCGATCCCAATCGGGCATCCATCCCCTTCGACGCCGAACGTTCCGGTTTCGTCATGGGTGAAGGCGCCGGCATTGTGATGCTGGAAGAGATGGAGCACGCCAAGAAGCGGGGCGCTCACATTTATGCAGAAATTGTGGGTTACGGCGCCACCGGCGACGCATACCACATGACCAGCCCCGATCCGGAAGGGGAGGGCGCTGCTATGGGCATGAAGCTGGCTTATCAGGAAGCGGGCATTACTCCCGACCAGATCGACTATATCAACGCCCACGGCACCTCCACCCACCTGAACGAAAAATACGAAACCATCGCCATTAAAAAGGCCCTGGGCGAAGAAGCGGCCTATAAAGTGATGGTCAGCTCCACCAAATCCCTCACCGGCCATATGCTGGGCGCCGCCGGCGGCATTGAAGCCATTATCTGCGCCAAGGCGCTGGAGGAAGGTTTTGTGCCTGCCACCACCAATTCCTGCATTCCCGATCCGGAATGCGATTTGAACAATATGTTTGACGGGCCGGTGGAAAAGGACATTCACTACGCCCTGTCCAATTCCTTGGGCTTCGGCGGACACAACGCAACTCTCTGCTTGAAGAAATACGAGGGCTGATGGCAGCCTAATCGGATTTGAAAAGAAAGGATGGAAAGATCATGGGGTTCTCTGTGAAGGAAATTAAAGATTTAATGGATAAGATGCAGCAGACCGGTTTGGGTGAGCTGGAAGTGGAAGACGAAGGCTACACCCTAAAGCTCTCCGCCAAGAAGGCCAAAAAGACGGTGGAAAATGTGGTTATGGCCCCTACCGCTCCGGTGGTCAGCGCCGCCCCCATTGCTGCTGCTCCGGTGGCTGCCGCTGCACCTGTTGTCGCTGCCGCTGCTGCGGATGACGGCAATGATGCCAAAAGCGAGGAAGCCTCCAAAGAAGAAGAGGGCACCGTAGTGACCGCTCCTACTGTGGGAACCTACTATGCCGCCGCCGGCCCGGATAAACCGCCTTTTGTAAAGCCTGGCCAAGCCGTCAGCAAGGGCGATGTGCTGTATATCATCGAGGCCATGAAGGTCATGAACGAGATCAAGAGCGAAATGGATGGCACTGTTGGTAAAATCTTTGTGAAGAACGGCGATCCGGTGGAATTCGGTCAGCCTATCCTCACCATTGTGTAATGAAGGAGGAAGGATTATGGCACTGTTAAATCAAGAGCAGATTAAAGAAATCATTCCCCACCGCGACCCCTTTCTGCTGATTGATGAAGTAGAAGAGCTGGAACCCGGTGTGCGGGTGGTTGCCAAGAAGCACATGAAGGAAGATGAGTTCTGGTTTAAAGGGCACTTCCCTCAGAAACCGGTTACTCCCGGCGTGCTGATGATCGAAATGCTGGCTCAGGCAGGCTGCGTGTGCGCCCTGTCTCTGCCGGAGAACAAGGGTAAAATCGGCTTTTTTGCCGGTATCGACAAGGCTCGCTTCAAGGGCATGGTTCTGCCCGGCGATACCCTGACCCTGGAAGTCACCATGGAACGGTGGCGGGGTTCCATCGGATTCGGCAAAGCAGTGGCCACTAACCAGGACGGCAAAAAAGTGGTGGTGGCGGAAATCAGCTTTGCATTGGGCAACTGAGTCAACCGGAAAGAAGGTTTCAGCGCAATGTTTAATAAGGTTTTGATTGCAAACCGGGGCGAAATTGCGGTGCGGATCATCCGGGCCTGTCGGGAAATGGGGATCCGGACGGTGGCGGTTTATTCCACTGCCGATAAAAATGCCCTGCACGTGCAGCTGGCCAACGAAGCGGTGTGCATCGGTCCTGCCGCCACCAAGGACAGCTATCTGAACATTCCCGCCATTCTGTCGGCGTGCAGCATCACCAACGCCGAGGCGATCCATCCCGGTTTTGGATTTTTAAGTGAAAGCAGCAAGTTCTGCCAGGCTTGTGAAAAGTGCGGCATTAAGTTCATTGGTCCCCGCCATGAATCCATCGATTTGATGGGGGATAAGGCGGAAGCGAAGGAAACGATGAAACGCGCCGGCGTGCCGGTCATTCCCGGTTCCGATGGAGAGTTGGAAAGCGTGGAGCAGGCCAAGGAAATCGCTAGACGAATCGGCTATCCGGTGATGGTAAAAGCCAGCGCCGGCGGCGGCGGACGGGGTATCCGCTACGTTGCCAAGGAAGAAGATCTGGAAGAGGCTATGGCCACTGCCGCAGAGGAAGCGAATAACTTCTTCGGCAACCCCGGCTTGTATCTGGAAAAATTCATCGTCAATCCCCGGCACGTGGAAGTGCAGCTTTTGGCGGACAGCCACGGCAATGTAATCCACCTGGGAGAACGGGACTGCTCGGTGCAGCGCCGTCATCAGAAGGTGTTGGAAGAATCTCCCTGCCCGGTAA
>DXWR01000211.1 GCA_019416775.1 Oscillospiraceae bacterium
GCATAGCATACCCCCCTATGGATTGTCAAGCCTTATTTGCCGGAACAAAAAAAGTTCACAATTTCCAAAAAACGGGCAAAAAAATCCCGGTCTCCTCTAAAACCGGGAAACCGGGAAAGAATTTAAAGGGCAAACCGCACCTTTACGTCCCGCCCAATCTGTTGGATTGCTTGGCAGGTTTCCAGCAAATGGTCCTGGGTGTGGGCAATGGAGACGAACATGGCTTCAAACTGGGAGGGCGCCACATAGATTCCCTGTTCCAGCATCCCATTAAAATAGGCGGAAAACGCCTCTAGGTTACACCGACACACCTCTTGGTAGTTGTTCGGGGCCTCTTTTTGGAAAAAGGCGGAGAGCAGCGAACCCACTCGATTCACCGGAAGGCCGGCCTGCCGGAACGCCTGCTCCAACAGCGCGCCCTTTTCTTCCAAAGTGGGATAGATGCTGTCCTGCTGCTCCCGAAGGATTCGCAGGGTCGCCAGCCCGGCCGCGGTAGCCACCGGGTTGCCGGAAAGAGTGCCCGCCTGATACACGCCTCCAAGGGGCGCCACCATAGACATAATCTCTTTCCGTCCGCCGTAAGCCGCCAGAGGCATTCCTCCTCCGACAATTTTCCCAAAGCAAGCCAAGTCCGGAGAAACCCCGTAACGCTGGGCCGCTCCGCCGTAGGCCACCCGGAACCCGGTAATCACTTCGTCGAAGATCAGCAACGCCCCATGCTGGTTGCAGAGTTGGCGCAGCTGGGACAAAAACCCTTCTGCCGGAGGGACAACTCCCATATTGGCAGCCACCGGCTCCAAAATGACGCAGGCGATTTCCCGGTCATTGGCCTCAAACAAGGCCCGGACGCTTTGAATGTTGTTGTATTCTGCCACCAAAGTCTGCTGAGCATAGGAGGCAGGCACCCCCAAACTGTCGGGAGAGGCTCCTGTCAGGCAGCCGGAACCGGCTTTTACCAAAAGCCCGTCGGAATGGCCGTGGTAGTTGCCGGCAAACTTGATGATCTTGTCCCGGCCGGTATACCCTCGGGCCAAACGAATGGCAGACATGGTGGCTTCGGTGCCGGAATTCACCAGTCGTACCTGCTCCAAATACTCCCCAGCCTGGCAGATTTCCTCTGCCAGTTCCGTTTCCCGCTGGGTGGGAGCACCGAAGGTCAGGCCGTTTTGAACCGCCTGGGTCACTGCTTCCAACACTTCCTGCCGGGCATGGCCCAGCACCAGCGGTCCCCAGCTCATCACGTAATCCAGATACTCTTTGCCATCCACGTCTTGGATGAGATCTTGATGTCCCTTTTGGATGAACAGCGGGTTGCGTCCCACGGCTCGGAACGCCCGCACCGGAGAATTCACCCCTCCGGGGATCACCTTTTTTGCCTGCTCAAACAATTCATCGGAACGGCTCATCGATTTCCCTCCTGCCAAGCAACGTAATCCAAGGCGTGATAGGTGATCACCAGGTCCGCCCCGGCCCGGAAAAAGGCGGTGAGGATTTCGGTGACAATCCGCTGTTCGTCGATCATCCCGGCATTGGCGGCAGCCTTTACCATAGAGTATTCCCCGCTGACGTTATACACTGCCAAAGGGCGCAGGGTGAGTTCTCTAGCCTTGGCCACAATATCCAGATATGCCAAAGCAGGCTTCACCATCAAAATATCCGCCCCTTCTTCCTGGTCGGCCAGCAGCTCCCGAATGGCTTCCCTGCCGTTTCTGGGATCCATCTGATAGGATTTGCGGTCCCCCTGCTGGGGCGCGGAATCTGCCGCATCCCGGAAGGGGCCGTAAAAGGCAGAGGCGAATTTGGCGCTGTAGCCCATAATGGGGGTTTGGGTGTACCCCGCTTCATCCAGAGTTTTGCGGATGGCGGCCACCACTCCGTCCATCATGGAAGAAGGAGCCACCAGATCCGCTCCAGCCTGAACAGCGGTTAATGCCGCTTTGGCATGGAGAGGAAGGGAGGCATCATTTGCTACATCCCCTTGCTCCAACAACCCGCAATGGCCGTGGCTGGTGTATTCACACAGGCAGATGTCGGCGATTACCAGCAATTCCTTGCCTTTCTGGCGGCAGTAATCCTTGATCCAGCGAATGGCGGTGGGAGCAATGCCTTCGGCGCATTGGCAGTCACTGCCGGTCTCATCCTTATGCTGGGGAATGCCGAACACCATCACCCCGCCAATCCCGGCCTGCAAAACGGAATCTACAATTTCCGGCAGACGGTCAATGCTGTACCGGTACACCCCGGGCATAGAGGGTACCTCCTCCCGAATGCCGGAACCCCACTGGACAAAAATGGGGTAGATCAGTCCCTTGACCTTAATCTGGGTTTCGGCCACTGCATCCCGCATCAACGGGGTTTTCCGAAGTCTTCTCAATCGTTCCATGGTTGTTCCTCCAATGCCAAAACTATTGTTTTCGCCAATTCCTCCACCGTCGCCTGAGGAGCGATTTTGGGGGAATAGCCTTGTTGTTGCAAAACCAGCGCCGTCTCCGCCCCAATGCACACCGGCAGTATCCCTTCCGGCAGCCGACAAACCTCCAGCAGCGCCTTAGCCCCACCGGCAGAGCCAAAGGTCACCGCCTGGATGTGGGGAGGAGACTGGCTGAGTTTTTCGGTCACAGCGCGCAACCGGTCTTGCTGGATTACTGTCTCATAAATGTCAAACTGAGTGCCCGCTTGCAGCAGAACCGGACTGCCCACCTTGGCACGCAGCAGGGCGATTTTCTCTTTTGGAAGGTGCAGATCCAGCAGGCTGCGGCAAAGGGCCTTGGCGGTGTACTCCTCTGGAATCAAATCGGCGGTAAAGCCGTACTGGGCCAGCCGGTCGGCCGTATGCGGGCCGATAACGGCAAATTTTTGATGGCCGAACTTTCTCAGGTCCACCCTAAGCTCCCTCACTCGCCGGAAAAAGAAATCCACCCCGTTGCCGGAGGTAAACACCAGCCAAGAGAAGCCATCCTGCCGGACAAAGAACTGGTCAAAGTCCAGCGGTCGAATCCGGGAGTAACCACAATCCAAAGGCAAAATTCCCTGTTGCAGCAATGCGTCGCTGACCCGGCGGACGTGGGATGGGGTGCCGGTGACAGCCACCGTGGCGACAGGAGAAAGGGGTCGGTATTGGGAACCATCTCCCAGGGCAAACGCGCATACCTTTCCAACCAGCGCCGTTAAGGGAGAGGGAAGAAGATCTGCCAAGACTTCCAATTCTGACAAGGTTCCTCGCTTTACAGCAAAATCTGCCGTTCCTGCCTGAGAAAGGACAGCTACCGGCATAGTGGGGTCCATGCCGCCTGACATCAGGTCACGCTGGATTTTTCCGGCAGCCTGCTTGGCCATCAGGAACACTAAGGTATCTTTGGCACGAGCAAGTACTGTAAAGTCAATCTCCTTGTCGGCTGTGTGTGCGGTGTGGACTTGAAATCCTTGAGCCAGTCCTCGATGAGTCACCGGGATACCGGCCATTTCCGCTGCCGCAATACAGCTGCTAATGCCTGGCACGGCGTAGCCGGAAATGCCCTGCTCCGCCAAAGCCAGCAGTTCTTCCCCTCCCCGGCCAAACACAAAGGGATCTCCCCCTTTTAATCGTACTGTCAAGGGATATACCTTGCCACATTTAATCAAGATTTCATTGATCTGATCCTGGCTTGCGCTGTGGTGCCCGGCCCGTTTTCCCACAAAAATTTTTTTGCAGTCCGGGCGGCAGAGCTCCAGCAGCTCATCGTCCAGCAAGCTGTCGTACACCACGCAGTCGCACCGGGAAAGCAGCCAGACGGCTTCCAATGTGATGGTGGACTTGCCGCAGCCGGCCCCTACCAATACCACCTGGTTCATCCGGCCACCTCCTTTATCTTCTTTACCAAGGTCAGGATGCTTTCTTCTCCTTGGTACTCCACCTGGGCTACCCGGCCTTCTTTTTGGGCAAACAGGGTAGTGCCGTCAAAGTAGCATCCCACCCCGCCGGTGCAGCCTCCTTCCAGCAGGCGCTGGCAGCTTCGCTCGATCTGGGCCGCCTGGGCAGTGGCGGAATGGTTGATGGCCTGCCCCAGTCTTCCTTCAATGGCGATGATACCCTGACAGGCTGCCGGGACACAGTCGGTTACCGACAGAGGGGAAAGGATGACCTCTTCATCCCGGAAATTCAGTCGGTTCAGTCCGGCCATGGCCAGCACCAAAGCATCGTACTGTCCTTCCTTCATCTTTCGGATCCGGGTATCCACATTTCCTCGGATGGGCAACACTTCTGCCTGAGGATACAATCGGCGGATGGCCGCTTCCCGACGGGGGGAGCCGGTACCGATGCGGCGCAGTTCCTTCCCCGGCAGGGACACCAGCACATCCCGGGCATCCGCCCGAGGCAGACAGGCAAAGCCATCCCGGTCTGGGGTGGTGGGGAGATCCTTGGCAGAGTGGACCGCCACATCCAGCTCCCCAGCCGCCAACATTTGTGCAAACACATCAGTAAACGCCCCTCGGCCGATCTCCGACAGGGAAGCGTTCAGGTTGGCATCCCCTCGAGTATGCACCACCACCAACTGGGTATCGTACCCTAATTTTTGAAAGGCTTTTGCCGCCAGATTGGCCTGCACCAACGCCAGTTTGGAACCGCGTGTTCCAATTTTGATCTCTTTCATCG
>DXWR01000212.1 GCA_019416775.1 Oscillospiraceae bacterium
CAGTTGGAGTGCTGGCAGCTGCCGGAACTGCCGTGGTGCTGATCACCATGTACCGGCTGGTATGGAGCAATCCCTTTGGAGTGGACCTGATCAACGGCGTTCAACAGGTGCAGAGCTGCTGGATTCAAGACGGAGCAAGCTTGGACAGCGCTACCTGGGAGCTGCCTCTGCCCATGTACCGCTTTACCCCCGGGCCGGAATGGACCCAAACCCAAAATGCCCAGGATACCGCCAACCGGATGAGCTGGAAATACCATGATACATACCAAAACCAGCAGGGAGACACCCTGACCTTTTCCCAGGAAATCGCCATTGAGGGAGAATATCAATTTGCCCAGCGCATGGAAATGGAAGGAAACACCCATCTGTTTTTCTACCAAGGTGCCAGCGATATTTGGGCAGAGGACAACGTCACCCGAATTTTCTGGATCCATGACGGTTCCCTGCTGACCATCACCCAAAGCGGGCAGGTTTCGGATCAAGAAATGCTGGAATTGTTCCGGCAGGTGGATTATGACACCCTCCGCCAGCCCAATGCCAGCCCCTTCACCCTCCATCAGGAAGTGAATCAAGAAACGGACGAGAACGGGATCCTCCGCTCCTACCGTCACTATTTCTTAGACGGCAATCCGGAGGTTCCGGAGGACGCTTCTTTTTGCGCCCTGCCCTCGCCTCCCACAGGATACACTTTGGACGACAGCCAGTGGCTGCAACCTCAGTTTATCGCTGCGGACCAGCTCACCCAATTTTACCGCTGCTATCCCAACCGGCTGCTGCAATACGATTGCTGGATGGGGATCCAGGGGCCTTTTTCCCTGCTGCTGGTGCCGGAGGAAGCGGAAGTGCAGGAGGTTTCGGTGAAAGGCAATCCCGGACTGATTTATTCTTCTTCCGGCCAATGGAGTATCATCTGGTGGGACCAATACCGGATCATGCAGTTTTCCAGCAGCCAATACTTGACGCCGGAAGTGCTGCTTCAACTGGCGGAACAGGTGGAACCGATCAAAGAAACGGAATAAGCAATAAGGAAGCGAAGGAAGATGGAACAATCCAAAAGGCAGAAACGGCTTTGGACGGTGCTGCTGGGAGCAGGGCTGCTGGTTGCGGCAGCCGTGTTGGTGCTGGTATGGCAGATGCGCGACACTTCCCAAGAGGGCCCTTTTGAGATTCGCCGAAACCCCCAGACCCAAGCTGTGGAGTACTGCGGCGTCCGGGGGACGGTGAGCGAAGATCAGCTCACTCTGCCCTTGGACTGCTACACCTTTACCCCGCCGGATGAGTGGGTTCAGGTGGAGGACGCCATGGAGCACGCCCACCAATATTCCACCGGATACATCGACTCCTACCGCACCCAAGCCGGGGACGATATGCTTTTTGTTCAGCTTCCCGCCACCCAGCAGGTGTTGGGTTCGGAAAACCAAGGTCCCCTCACCGACCTTTCTGCGATCCAAGAAGTGCGGTTCGGGGAGGAACAGGTAATCTACTACCAGCAGGAAGTAAATACGGAATACCATCCTTCCGGGGTGGAAACTGCGGTGTACTGGGTTCATGGGCAGAATTTGCTGAACCTGATCTGCTACCGGGATAAGGACGTGGAACAGATGTTGGAGCTGATCCAACAGGTGGACTACAACGCCTTGCGCCGTCCCGCGGGGCAGCAGCGGTAACCCCAAAGAAAGGGGGTAAAACCCATGACCAAACCGCAAAAACAACTGGTTGTTGGAATCGCAGCAGCGGCGGCGCTGATTGCCGTCCTGCTGGCAGTCTTTCTGCTGGCCTCCCGCCCCAAGAGAGAACAGGCGTTTGAAATCATTCGGGAAGAAGAAACAGGACAGATCCAGCTGGCCAAACTGCAAACCGGTTCAGAGGAAAATCCGGATTCTTGGAACCTGCCCCTGCCCCTTTATCGATTCTCCCCTACCAAAGAATGGTATAGCCGCCTTATGGGCGCAGAAGAAAACGCCAACCTTCTCAGCTACCGGCACCAGGACATCTACCGCAACGCCCCGGGGGAACTGCTCTATTTCTCCCAGCAGATCGCGGTGAAGGGGCAATTCCTTCCGGCAGAACAAGAAGCCTGGTTCGGGGACTGCCAGGTGATCTACGCCCGGCAAACAGACGGGCAGGGAAAGATCTCCACCACCATCTACTGGGTGCATGACGATTCCCTGCTGAGTTTTGCCTGCATGACGGACAAAACCCTCAACGAAATGCTGGAGCTGGTGAGCCGGGTGGACTATCAATCCCAGCGCACCCCCAGTTACGGCGTCCTCTCCCTAATGCCCTGCATGGAAACGGGCGGAGTGCGTCTGCCCTACCGTTCTTCCGGAAATCCGGAAATCCCGGTAGACTACCGGTTTCTGGCGTTTTCCCAGCCTCCGGAAGGATATACCGCCGACATCAGCTATAATCAAAGCAACAATTCATTTCCCCTGGAGCACATCACCTTGGGTTACCGCGACCGAGAAAATAACCTGTTGACTTTGGACTGCTGGCTGGGGGACAACGACGACACCATAGGCGAAGGATTTCGGGGCGGCCTTGCCACCGAAACCGACCCCTATGCCTATCAGCCGGTCCAGATCAAGGGCAATCCCGGTTACTACTACGTGGGGGAAAACTCCTGGGAGCTGGCCTGGACCCAAGGGTACTGCACCCTTCAGCTTATCAGCCAAACCCCTATGACCTCACAGCAGCTCCTTGCCTTGGCGGAGTTGGTAGAGCCGATTGACGATGTCCAAGTCCTTCTACAAGGCAATAATATTTAAAAATGACAGCAAAAAAGGGTGTGCCAAACGCATACCCTTTTCCTTTACCTGTTTTTTCGATAGCGTTGCTGCTGGAAGGAACGAATTTCTCGCAGAAATATTTCCCCGTACCGTTCCAGCTTCACCGTTCCTACTCCGGAAATCTTGCTCATCTGTTCTTTGGTCACCGGACGGGTGCGGGCCATTTCCTGAAGGGTAGCGTCGCTGAATACCACATAAGGCGGCACCTTGGCTGCCGCTGCCAACTCCCGCCGCCTAAGCCGAAGCCGGTCAAACAGCCGCTGGCTGGCCGGATCCAAGGAATCTTTCCGCACCGGGGCAGGATCCAGCTCCTGTTTGGGCAGAGACAGGTACAGCTTTTTTTCACCGGAAAGCAGGTCTTTGGCCTTTCGAGTCACCTTCACAATGGGATACTCCCCTAAGGTCAGTCGGATGTAGCCCGATTCCTCCAGCTTTTCCACCAGCCGCTGGGCCAAATGGGGGTCCATCTCCCGCCACAGGCCGTAGGTGGATTGATGCTCCAAACCACGCTCCAAAATGGCCTTGGCTTTACTTCCCCGAAGCACCGCAATCAGGGTGGAACTACCGAAGTTCTGGCCGGTGCGCAAGGCGCAGCAGAGGAACATCTGGCCTTCCTTGGTCATCTCCACCGGCACGGCCCCGGACAGGCAGCTTCCACAGTGGTCGCAATGTTCCGGCGCCGCCTCCCCAAAGTACTCCAACAGCACCCGGCGCAGGCACCGATCGGTGAGACAGTAATTTCTCATTTTGCCCAAGCGGTACAAACTGCGCTGCCGCACCTGTTCCGCTTCCTCCGGGGGAAGGGCCTCGTTGTCTCGATCCTTGGACAGTAAAATCCGTTGGGTCATCACATCGGACTGGGAGAAGAGCAGAATGCAGTCCGCCTCGCCCCCATCTCGTCCGGCACGGCCCGCTTCTTGGTAGTAGCTTTCCAGGTCTCCAGGCATATTGTAGTGGATCACATAGCGGATGTTGGATTTGTCGATGCCCATACCGAAGGCATTGGTGGCCACCATCACCTTGATCTCGTCCCGGGAAAACTTTTCCTGAGCGGCCCGACGGTACTGAGCTTCCATTCCAGCGTGGTAAGCGGCAGCAGAAAAACCTTCCTGTTTCAGCCGTCCGGTGACGTCGTCCACCTGGGAGCGGGTGGAGCAGTAAACGATCCCGGTGACCTCCCGCCGGGGGGAAAGCAGCTTTTTCAGCTCCTCCCACTTATGGGCAGGACGACGAACTTCAAAATACAGATTGGGCCGGTCAAACCCGGTGGACACATCCACCGGCTGGCGCAATCCCAGCAGCTGAACAATGTCTTGACGCACCTGGGGAGTGGCAGTGGCGGTAAAGGCCCCCACCGGGCAGGAAGGAAGTGCATCTAAAAATTGGCGGATCTTCAAATATCCAGGGCGGAAATCCTGACCCCATTGGCTGACACAGTGGGCTTCATCCACGCAGACTAATTTGGGCGGGTGACGTTCCATCCACCGGCAAAAGCTCTCGCTTTCCAATCGTTCCGGTGCGATGTACAGCAGCCGGCAGCAGCCCCGACGAAGAAGTTCCCAACTTGCCTGACGCTGCTCTTCCTCCATCTGAGAGTGAAGGCAGACGGCACAGATACCGTTTTGAGCCAACCCCTCTACCTGGTCCTTCATCAAACTAATCAGCGGGGAGATCACCAGCGTCAGTCCTCCCAGCAACAGGGCGGGAAGCTGAAAACAAAGACTCTTTCCTGCTCCAGTGGGCATCACCGCCAGCACGTCCTTTCCCTCCAACAGGGCATCCACAATGGTTTCCTGTCCCGGACGGAAAGAGGAATAACCAAAATACCGTTCCAGCGCCTGCAATTTGTCCATAGGAAACCTCCTTTCTGATGCTGATTGGATGAAAAACCGATGAAAAGGGGATGTAAAAACAAAGCCCGGCAGATGCCGGGAAGGGCTATCCTGAGACTGAGGAAACCTTTGTGGGAAACATCGAAGTTTCTCAAAAGGAAAAAGAAAGGAGAAGCCCATGAAAAAATGGTGTTCCGCCCTGCTGGCAGGGCTTTGCCTGTGGACGGCGGTCTGGTTGGGCGGATGCAGTTTTCAATCTGCCGCCACACAATTTCCTTCCCCGCCAAAAGAAGCGGCGTCCGTGCAGCTTGGAGTGCCCTATCTGTCCCAGGAAGGCACCCTTCCCACCGGCTGTGAAGCCACCAGCACCGCCATGGTGCTGCAATACTGGGGAATGGACATTTCACCGGAAGAGGTAGCCTATCTGCTTCCCTGCCAAGAACTGTATTGGTACGACGGGCAGCAATACGGTCCCGATCCCAACGAATATTTCGTGGGATCCCCCTTTGAAGTCACCGGATACGGCTGTTACGCCCCGGTAATTGCCCAAACGCTGAAACAGGAGTTTCCTCATCGGCTGACGGTAAAACTGGAATGCGGCTCCACCATCGAGGAGCTGTACCAAACCTATGTAATGGGACAAGGGGTGCCGGTACTGATCTGGGCCACCATCGACCTGGTGGAGCCGGAACAGGGCAGTCAGTGGCTTTTGGAAACCGGGGAACTGTTTACCTGGAAGAAAAACGAGCACTGCATGGTACTTGTAGGCAAACAGGGAGACCGGTATCTTTGCCAGGACCCCTATGAGAGCCACGGCACTTTGGCCCTCTCTTCCCAACTGCTTCAACTGCGGTTTGAGCAGATGGGCAGTCAGGCCGTTGCGGTCAAGCCGGCCTAAATTTCAAACCAAATACGTCAACATCTTCATTTTCTCTCCTGCCCCCACAGCCGGCTGGCTGTGGGGATTCTTTTCGTTTCTTCCAAACAAAGGCCCTGCTATTGTTACCACTGACGGTTCCATAAGGGAGAATCTATGCGACAGGCTGCCGCCTGCCCGATTCCTCCCTTTGCGCCCATCAGCAAGGGCGCAATTTTGCCTAAGGCAAAAACCGGGAGAAATCGCCGGATTGCTCTACCACTCCCGGTTCCATAGAGCCGCACCGTGTCCCGGCAGAATGACTCGTTTCCCCAATCCTGCAATTTTAGCGGTGCTTTCAGCCGCTTGTTCCCCATTTTCAAACAGCAACGCCGGGGTGGGCCAGGGAAGGTTCATCACCGCATCCCCGGTACAGAGAAAGCGGTGGTTGATTTCATATCCCATGCTTCCGGCTGTATGGCCGGGCAGGGCAATCGCTCGGATGGAAAAACCATAGCGGTAGAAATCCTCTCCCCCTTCCAGCAGCAGTTCCGGAACAAAGGGGGTCCCCGGCTGAGCCAGTTCCCTGCGGCTGAGGGCCAGCAAACCCTTTCCCAGCCAGCCCCGGCAATGCAATGGCCGGATGTTGGGGTGTTCCAGCAAAGGCAGATCCAGCCTTCCCAACGCCACTGGGATCCGCAAGGATTTCCGCAGCAAAGCGGCGCTTCCGGCGTGATCGGGGTGCGCATGGGTGAGTAAAATCAGCTTCACCCGATGTTGCCGGCAAATCTGTTCCAAACGGGGGAAATCTTCCTTCCGCCCGGCATCCACCAACACGCTGCCGTTGGTTGGCAGGGCCTTGCTGCCGGTAACCAGCCAGCAGTTCACATTGCCGCAGCGAATCCGCTTCACCTGATAGAGAGATTCCGGCTTCTCAGCAAACAAACTTTTCCCCATGGAAAATCCTGAGGCAGCGGCAGCTCCCCCATCTTGAACCACAGAGGGTGTATTTTGACGGTTTGTTTGGTTGGATTGCATTGGGGAATCTCCTTTCCGGCCATGGGAAACATCAACGAATCCTCAGGTCGCAAACTGGCTGTAGTACAGCTTATGATAAAAGCCTTTCTTTTCCAACAGGGACTGGTGGGTGCCCTGTTCGATGATCTTGCCGTCCCGCATGACCAAAATCACATCCGCTTCCCGGATGGTAGACAGACGGTGGGCCACAATAAAGCTGGTGCGCCCTTCCATCAGCTTGGCAAAGGCGTCCTGGATTTTCCGCTCAGTGCGGGTGTCGATGGAGGAGGTGGCTTCGTCCAAAATCAACATGGGGGGCAGGCAGAGCATCACCCGGGCGATGCAGAGCAGCTGCTTCTGGCCCTGGCTCAAACCGCCGCCGTCCTCACCCAACACGGTGTCGTAGCCCTTGGGGAGCCGGGTGATAAAGCCGTGGGCGTAGCTGGCCTTAGCAGCCGCCACCACCTCTTCCAGGGTGGCTTCCGGCTTACCGAAAGCGATGTTGTCTCGCACGGTGCCTTTCATCAGCCAGGTGTCTTGCAGCACCATGCCGTAGCCCGCCCGCAGACTTTTCCGAGTGATGGTTTCAATATCTTGGTCCGCCACTTTAATGGTGCCGGAGTCCACATCGTAAAACCGCATCAGCAGATTGATCAAGGTAGTTTTGCCGCAGCCGGTAGGGCCCACAATGGCCACCCGCTGGCCGGGCTGCACCTTCAGATTAAAGTTTTCAATCAAAGGCCGTTTGGGGACGTAACGGAAGGAGACGTTTTGGATCTCCACCCGGCCGTCGGGCACCACTTCCCCGGCATCCGGGGCGTCCTCCACCTTGGCGGGGTCGTTGACCAATTCCAGTACTCGGGCGGCGCAGGCCAAGGCGTTTTGCAGCTCGGTGACCACCCCGGAAATTTCGTTGAAGGGTTTGGTGTATTGATTGGCGTACATCAGCATGGAGGACATGAGCCCCACGCTGATCCCTCCGGCAATCACCACAAAGGCTCCCACAATGCAGACGGCGGCAAATACCAGGTTGTTGACAAACCGGGTGGTGGGGTTGGTTAAGGAGCTGTAAAACACCGCTTTCAAGCTGCACCGGGTAAGCCGGTGGTTGATTCGGTCAAACTCCTGCTGCACCGTCTCTTCCCGGCCAAAGGCCTGGACCACCTTTTGGTTTTGCACCATTTCGTTGACCAAAGCGGTTTGGCGGCCCCGGATCCGGGTCTGTTCCTGGAATTTGTGATAGGTGCGCTTGGCGATAAACCAGGCGGCAAAGAGACTCAGGGGGGTGAGGCAGACCACCGCAATGGAGATCCACACATCCACGCAGAACATCAAAATCAAGGTGCCCACAATGGTCAGCACCCCGGTAAAGAGCTGGGTGAAGCCCATGAGCAGGCCGTCGGCAAACTGGTCCACGTCGGCAATAATCCGGCTGATCATGTCTCCGTGGCTGTGAGCGTCCAGATAGGACAGAGGGAGGGTTTGGATCTTTTCCATACTCTCCCGGCGAATATCCCGGGTGACGCAGTAGGTAATGTGATTGTTGGTCAGGTTCATCAGCCACTGGCTGATGCCGGTGAGGGCAATGACAATGAGCAAAAAGACAATAAGAGGGATTAACCGGGCAAAGTCCACCTGACCGGGGCCCACCAACAGGTCCACCCCATCCCCGATAAGCAGCGGCAGCCAGATGGTCAGGGCGGTGGAAACGGCGGCACAGAACAGGCTCAGCACCACCCAAAGCCGGTAGGGCTTGAGCCGGTGGAGCACCCCTTTGAGCGCCATGCTGCGCTGGCTGGCGCTGAGTTTGGTTTTATTGGCCATGGCCGGTTCCCTCCTTTTCAAACTGAGACCAGTAAATTTCCTGATACACCGGGCAGCTTTCCAACAGCTGCTCATGGGTGCCCATGCCCGCCACATGGCCTTCCTCCAGCACCAAAATCAAATCGGCGTGGCGGACGGAACTGGCCCGCTGGGAGACGATGAAGGTGGTGGGGGGATGTTTCATTCCCCGGATGGCGCTGCGCAACGCGGCATCGGTGGCATAGTCCAAAGCGGAAGCGGAATCGTCCAGAATCAAAATCTCCGGCTTTTTCACCAGAGCCCGAGCGATGGTCAGCCGCTGACGCTGGCCGCCGGAGAGGTTCTGGCCTCCCTGCTCCACCTTTTCTTCCAGGCCCAAGGGCTTATTTTTCACCACATCCTCCGCCTGGGCCAGCTTTAAGGCTTCCCAGATCAGATCTTCTCGGGCGTGGGGAGCACCCCACTCCAGATTTTCCCGAATGGTGCCGGTAAATAACACCGCCTTTTGGGGGACAATGCCGATGCGCCGGCGAAGCTGGGCGGCGTCCTGCTCCCTGACGTCCACCCCGTCCACCAGCACCTTTCCCTGGGTGGCGTCGTAAAATCGGGGAATCAGGCTGATAAGGCTGGTTTTACCGGAGCCGGTACCGCCGATGATCCCCACCGTCTGGCCTTTCTCTACTTGAAAAGACAAGCCGGTTAAGCTGGCTCCCCCAGCGCCTTGGTAGGTGAGGCTGACGTTTTGAAATTCCACGGTACCCAGCTGCTGAGGAGTCACCGGATGCTGAGGCTGCTCCATATCCTGGGGCACCTCCAGCATGTCCGCCACCCGGTTGGCGCAGGCCAGGGCCTTGGAGATGGTAACGATCAGGTTGGCCAGCTTCACCAGCTCCACCAAAATCTGGTTCATGTAGTTGACTAAGGCGATGATCTGACCCTGGGTCAGCGCTCCGGCGTCGATTTGAATGCCGCCTACATAAAGCAGCACCACAATGGCAAGGTTGATTAAGCCATAGGTCAAGGGGTTCATCAGCCCGGCAATCCGTCCCACGGCGATCTGCAGTTTGGTGAGGTGTTGGTTTTCCCCGTCAAACCGGGCCTGCTGGTCCGGCTCCTTATTGAAGGCCCGGATTACCCGCACCCCGGTGAGGTTTTCCCGGACAATAGACAATACCTGATCCAATCCCCCCTGGACCTTTTTGTACCGAGGCATGGTCAGGTACAAAATTCCCAGCACCACTGCCCCCAGCAGCGGAATTACTCCGGCAAAGATCAGGGCAGTTTTCCAGTCAATGAAAAAGGCCAGGATCATGGCACCGAACACCACAAAGGGGGAGCGCATAAACAGCCGCAAAAACATATTCACTCCGTTTTGCACCTGGTTGATGTCGCTGGTCATCCGGGCGATCAGGGTGGGAGCGCCTTGGGTGTCCAGCTGGGTGTAGCTCAATCCCTGGATTCGGGCAAACAGCGCTTGGCGCAGCCGGCCGGAAAATCCTACCGCCGCCCGAGCCGCAAAATACTGGGCCACAATAGAGCAGCTAAGCCCCACCAGCGCCAGCACAATCAGCACCACGCACATCATCATCACATAGCCAACATCCCGGTTGGCGATGCCGGTGTCGATAATGTCTGCCGTCACCAAAGGCACCAGCAGGTCAAAACAAGCTTCCAGGCATTTAAACAAAGGCGCCAAAATACATTCTTTCTGGTAACCGGACAGGAAATGCAACAGTCTTCTCATAACCTTCCTCCTTGATTACTTCCTTCTCTGGCTTCTAGTTTACCCTGTTTGGCACGGTTTTGCAACCAAAAAGGAAAGAGAAAGTTCAAAGCCTTTGTAAAATTTACGGCGGATTTCTTGTCAAACGCAAGGAAAGCTGTTATAATGAAACTGGTGTATCTTTGGCCCATCCGTCAAAGATACAAAAAACACTAACATTGGATTTTGAAAGGAATGAATCATTATGGCATTTTGTACCCATTGCGGCACCGAAAACCAACCCGGCGCTGCATTTTGTACCAAGTGCGGTCAACCTATGGCGGCACAGCCCCAGGCGGCTCAGCCTACAGCGCAACCCAGCCCGAGTGTGCAGCAGCCGGCTCAACCTGCTTACCAGCAGCCCTATACGGCTCCGGCGTCTCCCCGTCAGCCCATGAAGCTGGAACTGATGAGTCTGATTGCCGGGGGTCTGTTGATCCTGGGAGGATTGCTGGGGTTGATCTTCACCTGTGTTATGAACCCCTTCTATGACCTGGCTACCGGGTTCGGCATTCTCAACCGTCACGGCGCAGGCAACGCCATTGGCGGGCTCAGTGTCTGGGCTTCCATTGCCCTGATCCTGGTGTGGATCACTCCCATGATCTACGGGGCGGCAGAATTGCTCAACGGCTTGCTGTTTCACAAAAAGAGCCGGGTTACCGCAACCCTGATGCAGATCGGCAACTACGTCAATCTGGGGGTTCTGGCCCACGGATTTTTGGTGAGCTTTGTCTACCTGATCTGCGTCATTGTCTTTATGGTAAGCTACAGTTATGCTCTGGAAGGTTCTCCCCTGCCGGCCATGCTGATCCACTGCATTCTGACTCTGCTGCTGTTAGCGGCATTGGTATTGCTGTGCCTGAAGGATCTGCGGGCTCAGAAGCAGGCCATTGTTTCCTATCATCAGCACCAGATGGGCTACGCCGCCGCTCCCATGGACGGCAAGCTGAAAACCCAGCCCTGGATTTTGGGAATTGGCAGCTTAATCTTCGGCATCCTCAGTTTCTTCTTCTGTGGCTTCTGCAATCTAGACATAGGCTACGCCGTCGCAGCCTTTATCATGTCCTTAGTGCTGGCAGCCGGTTATTTCTTTGCTTTCCTTTCCTTCAACAGCATCTCCGCCCAGGTTGCAGGACAGAAGGCGCCGGACTACAAGGCTGCTTTCGATAAAATGATGCAGCAAAACGCCAACAAGTATGTACCCACCGCTGCTCAAACAGGAACAGCTGCACCTCAAGCCACTGAGGCGGCTCCGGCTCAAACTGCCCCTGCTGCTCAAACCGCTCCCCAGGCGAAAGTCCAAGGATTTGTCCGCACCGCCGCCGGCGTCCGTTACCCCGTGGGAGGTCAGGAAATCCGTCTGGGCTCCGATCCCGCCCAATCCGGCGTCCAGTTGTCCGATCCTGCCGGACGGATCAGCCCAGTTCACTGCGGCATCCGCTTTGAAAAGAACCAGTATCTGCTGGTGGACTACTCCGTCACCGGCACCGTAGTCAACGGCATGCGGCTGACCCAGGGCCAGCCCACCTACGCTCTGCCCGGTTCTACTGTGATATTGGGCGAAAGCGTCACCATTACTTTGGAGTGAATTCACAGGTTTTGCGGATAGGCAAAACTTAGAAATTGACCCGCTGGAAGAAAATCCGGCGGGTTTTTCTATTTTCTACGGAAGATTTCTCATTGACAAATCCCGAAAGTTTTAGGTATAATA